>NZ_VFVC01000029.1:0-73254 GCF_006441575.1 Mesorhizobium sp. B2-4-12 | reverse complement strand
TCCGCGTCACCTCGGCGACGACGGCTTCGGGATCGGCGCCGGCATTGGCGGCAATGCGCCACAGCGGCCGCGACAGAACCGAGCGCACCAGGCGCACGCCTTCGGCGGTATCGCCGTCCACCCCGGCCGCCACCTTGTCGAGCAGCGGCGCGATCTGGGCGAGTGCCGAGCCGCCGCCGGCGACCACGCCCTCTTCGGACGCGGCGCGCACCGCATTCAGCGAATCCTCGATGAGCTGAATGGTTCGCTTCTGCTCGACCGGCGTGACCCCACCGGCATAGAGGATTGCTGTGCCGCCGGAGAGCTTGGCCAGGCGTTCGCGCAGCTTGTCCTGGTCGATATTCGGCGGCGAGGCTTCGTACTGCCGCTGCACCTGGGCGCGGCGCGACGCGATTGCGGCATGATCGCCGCCGCCGCGAATGATCGAGGTGTAGGACGAACTGGTTTTCACCCGGTCGGCCGTGCCGAGATCCTCGGCGGTGATGTCTTCCAGTCGGCCGCCGAGATCGCGCGCGATCACCTTGCCGCCGCTGATGATGGCCAGATCCTCCATCATCGCCTTGCGCCAATGGCCATATTCCGGCGGATGGACCACGAGGTATTTTCCCGGCCCTTGCTTGCCGAGCAGCGTCACCACCACTTCCGGCGACATCTCCTCGGATACGATCAGCAACGGCCGGCCATTCTCGTCGGCAATGCGGCGAACCGCATCGAGCTGTCCCGGCTCCTTGATCTTGAGGTCAGTCATCAGGATGTAGGGCCGTTCGAGAACCGCCTCCATCTTCTCCTGGTCGGTCACCATATGATGCGAGAGATAGCCGCGTTCGAAGGACATGCCCTCGACGACGTCGAGCGTGGTCTCGGTGGTGACGCTGAAATCGGTGGTGATGACGCCTTCGGCACCCACCCGCTGATGCGCCTCCGCCACAAGGGCGCCAAGTTTGGCGTTGGTCGCCGCAATGTTGGCGACCGACGCCAGGATGCCGTTGTCCTTGGCGGGTCTGGCGGAAGTCTTGAGCGCGGCCACCACCGCCGCCACGGCAAGGTCGATGCCCTTGCACAGATCGACGGATTTCACCCCGCGCTCGTTCGCTTCGACGCCGCCCTGGATCAGCGCATTGGCGAGCACGATGGCTGTCGTGGTGCCATCGCCGGCGACCTCGTTGGTCTGCATCGATACTTCGCGGACGACTTGCGCGCCCATGTTTTCGAAACGGTCGTGCAACTCGATCTCGGAGGCGATGCTGACACCGTCGCGGGTCACCATCGGCGTGCCGATCGGCCGGTCGATCATGGCATTCATGCCTTTAGGGCCGAGCGTCGGCTCGACGGCGGCGGCGAGCCGGAAGACGCCCCGGGCGAGAGCGCGACGAGCTTCGGAATTATGAAGCATTATCTTGGGCATGATTCCTCCTTCCGCCTTACGGGCGGGTTGTTGGTTAGGGGCCTCGTGCAAGGGAGGCCGTTGCTGTCGGCTCTGCTTCAGGCGGTTGGTGCAACTCGCACCGGCACGCGATCCATGATGAAATCGACCAACGTCGGTTCGCCGTCGACCACATCCAGTTCCTTGTATCTGGTCTGCTTGAGTCCCCGGCACAGCGCGCCGTTGAACTCCATGTTGATGCGCACACCGCGCAATTCGGCGTGGTAGGCTGTGAGGGCGGCAGGCGGTATGGGTTGCCCTTCCCAGGTCACGAAGGCGGGTTCGTCAGCCCTGCGGCCGGGAAAACGCTCAAGCAGTGCCGCCCGGTATCTCGGCTTCTGTTTGGCTGCCTCGCCCGGCTCGAAACGCGCGACGTCATATGCCGGCAGGTCCATGCCGAGGATTTCGCAATCGGTAAGACCGTGCGCCTTGAGGCCGCGCAGAAGTGCCTCCTGTCGCCGCTTGAAGGCCTTCATCGCGAAGGTTTCGCGCAAGGCGCCGAGATCCTGATCCTCGGCAAGCACGGCGAAGATGTCGCCGAACGCCTTGCCGGCCTCCATGCCGCGATTGACCTCTTCGGCGAACATGTGATCGTGCAGCTTGACGCGATAGGCCGGTGACCAGGAAAGCTGGTCGAGTGCCTTGCGCACACCGTCCAGCATCAGGAACGCGAAGTTGGGCGAGCACCAGTAGGTCGGCAGCCGAAAATCTATCTCCACGCTGCCATCGCCCTTCACCTCCGCTCGCTCGACGAAGCCCATCTCGGTGACGGGCTCGTCGAGTTCCGGGTCGTTGACCTCACCAAGGCGCCGCCAGAGTTCCTTCTGGCAGTCGCCGGAAATGCTGGCGGTTGCCATGGCCCTTACTCCGCCGCGATGCTGAAGGGCGAGCTGGCGAGCGCCTTCTTCTTGGCTTCGACGTCGATGTCGTAGAGACGCGCGGCGTTGAGACCGAGGATCTTCTCCTTGATCTCGGCGGTCAGTTGCACACCGCGTTCGGCGGCGATGTCTTCGGGAATCTGGTAGGCCCAGAATTTCTCGACCAGCCAGCGCGGCGTCCAGATCGCATAGTCGGAGCCGAACAGGATCTTCTCCGGCCCGAGCCAGAAAAGAAGCTCGGCGATGACCTCGCCGAAATAGCGCGGGCGTGCGTGGATAAAGGGCAGTGCCACCGCCAAGCCGCCATAGACGTTGGTTTCCTGCGTGGCGATCCAGCAGAAATCGTCGAGACGCGGCAGGCCACAATGCTCGACGATCCAGTTGAGGCCCTGGAAATCCGTCGCCGCGTGGTCAACGTCATGCACGTCGAAGGCGTCCTTCGAAAGTGGAATGATCGTCGGTCCTTTGTGGACGTGAATGTTGCGGATGCCGAGCTTGTCGCAGAGTTCGAAGCATTTGTAGGCATCGGGATCGGTGAGCTTCCAGCCCTTGGAGGCGCCGTTCCACTCGGCCGTGTACATCTTCACGCCCTTGACGTTATAGGTCTCCTTGAGGAAGTGGATGTACTCCAGCGCCTTCTCGCCATCGCGCGGGTCGAAGGCGCCGTTGACGATGAAACGCTCGGGGTAGCGCTTGGCCACCTCGGCATTGCGCTCGATCGTGTTGAAGCCGTTCTTGTAGAAATCCTTGAGATAGGTCGACTGGACGATCGCCATATCGTCGGGACCGTCGATGAACAGGTCGCGATAGAGATCGTCGGCGCTGTATTTCTCGAACTTCGACTTCTCCCACAGCTGTTCCTTGGGGCTCAAGCCCGTGTGGTAGGCATAGAAGCACTCGATGAACTGCTTGCCGTGGATGTTCTTCTGGTTCTCCGGGCTGCCGTCCCAGAAATGGGTGTGGCCGTCGACCACGAAAATGTCCTTGCCTTCCGGTGTTCTGTACATTGTTGCCTCCGCAGCAAATCGCGTTGAACGGTTCGGCGCGCCGCACCCAGCGGCGCGCCAGATTTTTTCGGTGGCTATTCGATGTATTCAAACATCTCGTCCATGTTGCCGAACAGGATCACGGTGTTGTCGTCGACACGAACCATGCGGCCGTAATGGGTGGAGGTGTTGACCTCGAAGGTCTCGGCCGAGATCTCACGGCCGAGATATTCGCCGATCGCGTCCATCTTGAAGATCAGCTTGCCGTCGCCGTCGATGCGGATCAGAGCCGGCTGGTAGGTGATGGTCACCCCAGGCTTCTGCCCCATGAATTCGGCGATGGCGCGTGCCTCGACCGAGTCGTTCATGGTGACGCCGCACTGATGCGAAATCGTCTGCTCGAAGGTGATATCCTTCATCGCCTTGAAGATGTTGGAATGCGTTGCGTCGCGTGCAGATAGTGACATGACGATTTTCTCCTGTTTCAGCGCTTGAGGCCGAGTTCGCCAAGGATCTGGCCAATCCGTTCCTCGGATTTGGCACGGACATCGACGAATGCGACGGGCTTGGAATGCGGCATCGACCAGATCGGCTGCAGGCCGGTGGCTGCCTTGTCGGCAAGTGCGCCGTGCTTCTTGACCCAGCCCTGGAAAAGCTTCTTGTTCGCCGCGCCGTATTTCTCGTCGTTGGCGAGCATGTGGATCAGGTCGATCGTGTTGGCGAGGTTGCGCTCGTAGTCCGCCTCGGCCGCCGAGATCACCGCAGGCGTGATGAAGTCGTGGTTGGCGGCGGCGATCTGCATCAGGAAACCGGAGCGGAACACCTCGCCGACCAGCGGCTCGAAGACGATGTTGATGGCGAAATACTGCTCGAGATAATCCGTCGCGCCCATGATGGTCTCGACCGCTTCGCGCGTGCCCTGCCAGTTCTTGTCCTCGAGCCAGGCCTTCTTGCCGAGTTCGTCGTCCCAGCCCGGCAGGTCCATGCCGATCTCGGCAAGGTAGAGCGTGATGTCCTGGGCAAGCCGCAGCTTGTATGACGAGTTGGTCAGCGTCGCGTTGTTGATCATCTGGGTGTAGCCGTAACGCTGCGCCTGCATCAGCGAGGTGCCGAGCCCGAATTCGGCATGTTTCCAGGCGCCGAGCTGCGTCTGCAGGATCTTGACCCAGGCCTTGTCGAAGGTCTTCGGCGCACCCGACTTGCGGGCATTGTTGATGACGCTTTGCACCATCGTCTCGATCTTCGACTGGCGCTGGTAGTGCGTGCGCTCCCACTCCTGGTCGGGGGCGCGGAAGGCATGCCAGTTGGAGCTCTGGGCGGCGGTGTTCTGCTTGACATAGGCGCCCTTGCCGTCGGCGAAGGAGATGATCCAGTCCTGGATCAGGTAGCGTTCCGGATCGGGCTGAACGTCGACCGTCATGTCTTCGTAGTGTGTGGCACGCTGGCCTTTCGGCTCGAAGTACCGGTATTTCCGGCTGTCGGAGTCGGCGAAGATCGCGGCACCAGCGGCACCGGAACCGACTGAACTCGATGTTGCAGGCATAGTCTCTCTCCCTTGTTGCAGTTGTGGTTGGCTTGGCACGACCGCCCTCAATGGGCCGGCGTTGCACCTGCCGATGTGGTGAATTTGTCGAAGAAGATCCGCTCGGTCTCGAAGCCGTTCATGAACAGCACCGGCTGCAGCGCATCGATCATCGGCGGCGGGCCACAGGCATGGACATCGCCCTGCCCGTCGACCGCCAATTGCTTGAGCTTGGCATCGACACTCTGGTGCACGAAGCCACGCTCGCCTTGCCATTCGGCGTCGTCATTGGCGTGCGACAGCACGGGAATGAAGGTGACGTCGGAATGATTGCCGACCAACTCGGCGATCCTGTCGAGATAGAACAGGTCGTTGCGGGTGCGGGCGCCGTAGAAGAAATAGACCGGACGTTTCTCGCCGCTCTTCAGGTGGTCGTTGAGGATCGACCAGATCGGCGACATGCCCGAACCGGCGCCGACCAGGATTAGCGGTCCTTGCCGTTCGTCGCGGCGGAAGCAGGTTCCGTAGGGTCCGACGACGGTGACTTCGGCTCCGGCCCTGATGCCTCCGGAATCGAGTTCTCCCGAGAACTTTCCTTCGGGGTATTTTTTGATGATGAAGGAGAGTTTTTGGGTTTGGTCCGGCGTATTTGCCATGGAGAACGAGCGCGTAATCGTCTCCCCTTTTTGCGTGGTAACCGTGATGTCGACATATTGCCCCGCCCAAAACTTCATCGGCGAGCCGAGTTCGATCTCGATGCCGCGAATGTCGTGGGTCAGCTGCTCGATGCGAGCAATCCGGCCCTTGTATGTTTTAACGGCGATCGCCTTCGCCAGAATCTCCTCGTCATAGTTGAGAAGCTCGACTTCCAGGTCGGAGTAGGCGATGCAACGGCACAACAGGACGTGCCCGTTTTCCTTCTCCATGTCGTTCAGCGCGAAGGTCGAGTATTTCAGCATGTCGACTTCGCCTTCGAGCAGCACGCTTTTGCAGGCCGAGCACTGCCCCTCCTTGCAGCCGTGCGGCAGCGCGATGCCCTGACGAAACGCGGCGTTGAGCACCGTTTCGCCATTCTCGACATCGAACTCGACACCGACTGGGCTGAGCCTGACCGTGTGGGTTTCCGACATACGGACCTCCAGTGAAAGCAAGGGGCGGGATGAACCCGCCCCCTGGCCTGATCAGTTGCAAGGATTGATGGTGAAGCCGGCCCGGTATTCGGCCAGATGCTTCTCACGGTCCGCGGGCGACATGGCACGCAGCGCGTTGAGCGGCGATCCGAGCGTGTTGCCGCGCACATCGTCAAGCGTCCACATCTCCTTGTCGTCGAAGCGCAGATGCGGTTGCGGAACCAGCGTCTTGCCGTCGGAGCGGACGAAGTTCAGGTCCTTGATGGCATCAGCCAGGTCCCAGCCGTCATAGAGCGTCTCCCACTCGCGCTTGCCGCTGAAACGGCCCATCGCGGGCGTCGGACGGCCCTCATACTCGTCGTTGAAGGCGACCATCGTGGTCCAGCGGTCGAGCTCGTGAGCGAATGTGTAGAGTTCGCCGTTGATCTCGCCGACCACCATGTCCTCGCGGATCAGGCAGGGGACGAGGCAAGACCAGCAGCGGTGCGGATAGACGTAGCCGACATCGCTGTTGAACAGCAGCACCTTCTCGCCCTTGTGGCTGAGCTTGGCGTACCATTTCCAGAAGTCGCCGAATTCGGCGTACCAGCCCGGATACTTGTGCTCGAACCACTCGAAGTCCTTGTCCGTCTGGGCCTCGATGCGCCAGAAATTGACCGGCCAGCCGACCGCGAAGAACTGCCCGACCTTGTGGACGTAGTTCTTCTTGGTGATGCGCTCCCAAGCCGCCTGGACGTCGTCGTGATGGACCTTGATGCCGTATTTCTCGAGCGGCAGCATGTAGGTGCGATAGTAGTCCTCATAGATCCAGCGGTGCCACATTTCCGCGTAGGACTCCTTGTTCTTATCGCGGTTGGTGGTGCCGTATTCGATGAAGGTGCCGATGGCCGCATCGACGATCGCGTGGTTCTGCCAGAAGGCGTAGCGCAGGTCGCGTTCAAGCAGCAGATGGTTCTCCGGCTCCTTGAGCGCCGCCATCAGCAGCGAATGGCCATTGCCGATATGCCGGCTCTCGTCCGACTGCACCGACAGGAAGACGGTCGGCAGCGCATAGTCGCCGTTGCGGGCGGCCTCCGAAGGCATGGCGACGAACAGCGTGTTGGTGAAGGCGGTCTCGGCCACCACGGTCAGGTACATGCAGGCGGCGGTCATCGTGTCGCCGGTGATGAAGCCTTCGGCGAACTGCCGGCCGATGGTGGTGGCGTAGCACTTTCCGAAGGCTTCCTCGGTGATGTCGAAGCCGGCCGGGTCGATGTAGTTCTCCATGTACCATTTCTTCAAATTCATCTGGATCGTCGAGTGACGGAACTCGTCGATCATCTGCATGGTGAAGCCGGTTCTGAGTTCCTCACCGGGCGCGATGCGGGCAACCATCGCCATCGAGCGGGCGGCGGAGATTTCGGGGAAGGGAATGATGGCCAGGAAGAGCTTCATCCACTCGACCCAGCGCGGTTCGACGTTGCGGAACATGTCGCCGCGCAATGCCGCGTCGAGCGCGCCATAGACGCGATTGTCCTTTTCTTCCTGCATCGGGAAATAGGACCGCAAAACCTGTTTCATCGGGTCGCGCGGCGTCTTGTTGATCTTGTAGTCGGTCGGAAACGTCATCGCTTCCTGCACGTAGGAAGGATTCCAGCCGAGGTCGGCAATCTTCTTGGTCGCCTCGCCCACGGAGATTCCGCGCTGCGAGGTAATCTTGTTGAGCGTCAGAGACGTCATCTCATAAGCCTCCACCAGGTTTGAGCCGCGGGTCCCTTGACCCCGGCATGAAGCGGCACAAAAGCACCGCCAGTGAGAGTGCGAACGGCGTGACAAGGGGTTGCGCGGCAACGCGCTCGACAAGGTCGGGCCGTTCAAGTGGATCGGGCAAAGGTGTTCGAGGCGTCTGGCGTGAGCTGCGAAACGCCGATCGCATCTGCGATGGCGTATCGAAGCCGATGTCCTGCTTCCTCCGGTCCTTCGTTCTTTTGGCCCGGCGTCAAAGCGCGATGGGCTTCTTGTGCAAGAGACAAAGCAAACGTCGTGCCAGTTTGGCGACAATGCCCATAGCTGGCACTCACAACAAAATTCCCGCTCTTTGCGCACATGGGCAGGTGCAAACTGTAACCTTATTTTACAAATGTAACTTACGCATGTAATATTTAGCGTTATTTCGCATATGCGAGATATGCAGTTAGCAATCGCAGCAAATATCAAAATTCACCTCAAGCTATTTAACTTGTCATTCTTCTATACTACTTGGAGACGGCGGCCGGTGATGTCCTGGCGCTGGAGAAAGATCATGGCGAACGGTAAAGACAGCCAGCGGCCACCGGGGCCGATGTCCAGTCAGGCCGACGGCGTCACCGGCGATCTTGTCAGGCTGATGCCGCGCGATCTCGTCTTCGTCATGCGCTTCATGGGCGAGAGCCAGCACCGCCTGCAGAGCCATTTCCAGGACTTCATCAGGGGCGAGCTAGCAGCCGGCGGCGTGACCACGGAAACGCATCCGATGATCCATCTGTTCATCGAGAGCCACGCGATCCTGTTGCGCGACTTCGTGTTTTCCGGCGTTTCACTGACGCGCCAGTTCCGTGTCGAGGAGATCGAGCGCTTGACCGGCGACACGACATCGATGATCCGCGTCGACATCTGGGACCAGCTCAAGAGCCACATCGAGACGGCCGAAAAGCAGTTCCAGTCGCAGGCCGGCACGCTGCCCAGATTGCTGTCGGCCTTCGAAAGGCCGCTCGGGCCGATGGCTGGGAGGGAGAAATGAGCGGATCCGAAACCGCTGCGCGTGACGCGCTGCTCGCTCGCCGGCTCGATCTTGTCGCCGGCGTTTCCATCCTCACAGCGGAAGCACTGCGGCTCAACCAGAAACGCGCCGGCATCGAAATGGAGGTGCTGCGCCTCGAGTTGGGGATCGGCAGAAGCGGCGCCAGCGAGCAACTGGTGCGGGATTTGCATGAGGCTGAGCAGAGCGCGGCGGCGATCATGCAGGCATGTGCGGCTTGCGAGGAGCGCATCGTGGCCGCCGAAGGCGATGTCGACGACGTCGATCGCCGGCTTGCCGCGATGGCGAACAAGGAGTGATGGGAGTGACACTGTGAACCAGCAGACGATGCAGAACCTGACCTTGTTTGATCTTCTAGCGCGCAGCTGGCGACGTCCGTCGGCTATCGCCGATCTTTGCTTCAGCGCCGATGGCTCAGCAGTCGCCTTCAGTTCCGTGGACGGAACCGTAGCCATCGCCGCGGTTACCGATCAGGAGCCGCCGGAATCGCGGATGCGAGTGAGCGGCGACCTCGGGCAGACGACAATCCGGCCGCGCGAAAAGCCGCCGGTGCCGTTGATCGCGTCGGCCGCGTTTGGCGATGGCGATGTGCCGATTATTGCCTATGGGCATTCCGGTTTCCTGGCCGGCGCGGCCAGTGGCGAAGTGCAACATCTCAGCGCCGGCGGCGACGTCGCCGCCCTGCCGATCAGGGTGGACGGACCGATTGTCGCCCTCGACCATAGCGCCAGGACTGATATGACGGCTGCCAGCCATGGGCACGATGTGTTCCTGTCGCGCAGCCAAGACAATGCCGTGCCGCTAAAGAACGCGACGACATCGCCCGCAAGCGCACTTGCCTTCTCGCCTGGAGGACGACGCCTCGCCTGCGGTCTCGATGACGGATTGTCGATCTGGGCGGTTGAGGGAGACGCCGTCCTGATCCGCGAATCGTCTCTTCCAGCCCGACCGGTATCCATCCGCTGGAGCGGCGACGGCACATGGCTGGCCTGCGGGCTCGAAACGGGTGGCTTTGCCCTTGTCAACCTGGCCGATGGCCGCTCCGGCATTGTCGCGGGGTTTCCATCGCCGGTCCGCACGATGTGCTGGAGCCGGCCGGGCAATGCGCTGTTCGCGTCGGGCGCGTTCCGGATCGCCGGCTGGTCAATGACCGCCCCGCCCATTGACGGCGAAACCTCCGGGGCTCTTGAAACAGGCCGCGCCGGGCTGGTTCTGGTGGAAGCGGTGGCGGCGCACCCTGAGAAGAAGCTGATTGCAGCCGGCTACGCCAATGGCCGCATCGCTGTCGCCCAGATCGGCGGACGCGACGAGCTTCTCGTCAGGCCATTGGGCAGTGCGATCAGCGCGCTCGCCTGGTCGGGTGACGGTCGGCATTTGGCGGTTGGCGCGGTCGACGGCACCGCTGCGATCGTCACCTTCCCGGCACAGATGTTCAAATAGCGGACGCGGATCCGCGCAAGACAGGAGGATATAATGCAGGCTGAACTGAGCGCCGAGGAGAAGAGCAAGGACGCGTTTTTCGAACAGCTGGCAAAACTGTCGGAAGAAATGGTCGCCAAGCACGGCAAGGATTTCAGCATGGGTGCGCTGGTGCTCGCGGCGCGCTGGATTGCCGAAAACCGGGTTGGACGCTTGAAGACCAACTAGGAAGTTTCGTTGGCCTTGTGGGCGGTCGAGCGTCCCGGTGGACAATGGTCGCAACTGTCCTGCCCTTCAGCCGGCCACGATAAGACAACGGACATCTCCAACGGCGGAACTGCGCGGTGCACTGCCTCTGCGCCGGCCCGCTAGGCATTCGAACTGAACGCGGAGGGGACTGTTTGACACGCTGAGTACCTAGTTTGAAAACCCTCTGCTGAGGATCAACCATCCCATTCGCACGTCGCTTTTGGCAGGTTAGGTTCACTGGTCGCATGGCCGACTTGCGGCGCAGTGCTGTCCCTCCTTGTCGGCTCCGTTGGCGGCCAGCAACGTACCAGCCGCCATCATATCGTTCGAGCGCCTCGGCTGCCTCTTTCACCGGATCGCCCAGCTTCGCGCGCTAGCTGTCAGTTGGCGCCGGCCGCCGCAATTTCGTCGGCAAGCACCCACTCGTTTGGATCGATCGGGCCCAGGTTTTTGACCACCCGGAAGCGACCGCCATACGCCTGCGCGATGTACATGTTCATGCGAACATGGTGCTGGCCGGGAATCATTTCGGCCGGGCCGCCCGGGCCCTCGCTGATGCGGGCATGATCGAGTGCCCGGATGACCGCATCGCGCTCAACCGTGCCGGCTTCCTCAACCGCCGCTTCCCACATCCTGATCGCCCGGTAGTGGCCGGTGCAGCCGCTGCCTGCGGTCAACATCGCGCTGCCCGGGAACCGGTCCTCGTAGCGAAGCAAGAGTGCACGGCCAAACGGATCATCGAGTTCCTGATAGTAGTCGAGGCAGCTGTAGAGGCCCTCGATCTGCTCGGAAGGCACGAGATTGAAGAAGTTCTCGTCGAAGTATGTGCAGACGATCTTGCCGCCGCGCTTGCCGAAACCGGCCTTGTGCAGTTCGTCGAAGAACGGCGTCAGGCCCGGCGGAACGATGGTGTTGAACACCACGTCGGCGCGACTCGCCATGATCTGCTGCACGGTCCGCCGGAAATCGGTGGTATCGAGAGGGAAGTACTCCTCGCCGACGATCTCGCCGAAGTTGGCGCGCACCACCCGGCTCGCGGCTTTGTTCAACAAATGCGGCCAGATGTAGTCGGCCGACGGCAAATAGAACCGCTTTGCCCCGGTGCTCTTCATGAGCCATGGGATCAGCGGTTCGACCTGCTGCGCGGGCACGGGACCAGTGCAGAAGATCAAGGGATCGTTTTCCTGTCCCTCATACTGCTCGGTGTAGATGTAGAGTGTCTTGCCCCGCGTGACCGCCTCGCTCTTGATGGCCTGGCGGGTCGAGCTGTAGATGCCGCCGACGACCACGTCGACCTTATCGACGTCGATCAGTTTCGCGGCCCTTGCCTTGGCGACGTTTTCGGTGGTCTCGCCGTCCTCGATGACGAGCTCCACCGGCCGGCCGAGGAGGCCGCCATTGGCGTTGATGTCGTCGACGAGCATGGTCGCGAGGTTCGCGTTGGCGATGCCCATAAAAGACAATGGGCCGGTGAGTTCGGCAATGAGGCCGATCTTGATTGGTTTCGGGTCCATCTGATTTCTCCGATTGTTGGGGTTGGTCGGGCGCACCGCTGCCGGGCGGCAGGCGGCGCGCGGCGCGGGACGTCAGGCCTCGTAGTGGCCGAGCAGCAGTGCCGCCTGCGGCTTGCCGACATGGCCGGCCTCCTGCAGGATCGCCGGCACCTCCGGATCCGACACGAAGTTCTTCCAGCCCTCGGCGTCCCAGTCGAAAATCGCCCAGACGCGGTCGGCCTCGCTGGGGTCGCGGAACACGGTTGCACCGTTCGAGCCGTGCAGCCGGCGCTTGTCGGCGCCCTTGGTCGAAAAGATACGGATGAAGTGGTCGACGTCCGCCACCTTGGTCGTTGCGAGAAGCATCTGATTTCCTCCTGTCGGTCGGGGCCATCATTGGTCCGTCGACAGGAGCACGATGCGCGCCCCGGAGCAGGCGCACATGGGGTGGATTCCCTATGCCTGCGTTTCGCCCGGTCGGATAAGGCCATGCTCGACCGCATAGAGCGCGGCGGCGGCACGGGTGGTCACGCTGATCTTGGAATAGACGCTCTGGATATGGTGGTCCGCGGTCTTGGGCGAGATTTCCAGCTTCCGCGCCGCCTCCTTCGCGGTAAGTCCGGCGGCGATCAGGCGCAGCACCTCGATCTCGCGCGGCGTCATGCCGGCCAGCGGCCGCGGCGCCGCCCGGCGCGACGGCTGCCCTGCGAAGGACAACACGGCCTCGGCGGCATCGGAGCAGATACAGCCCTCGCGGACGGCAGCGCGCAATTGCGTCGCCGCCGCCTCGCTGGACAGCGCCCTGCGGTGAGGACGTTCCTCCCGCGATGTCTGGAACGCCTCGGCAGCCGCCAGGATCCTCGCCGCCGGCGACAGGTCGGCGCCGCCAACCTTGCGGTGATAGCCAGAGCCGTCGAGCCGTTCGTGATGGCGCAGCACGAGCGTGGCAATCGCATCGCTGTCGCGGCCTAAGGAGGTCAGCGCCCGCTCGCCGTAGTAGGCGTGCAGCTGCGCAGCGTCGCGCTCGCGCACCGACAGCGGACCGTTGCGCATCCAGGTCGCGACCGGCACCACGAGTTCGCCGAGGTCATGGATGCAGCCCGACCAGCGCAGCGCGCGGACGTCAGCGGCGGGCAGCCCGACCTGTGTCCCCGCACCCGCGGCCAGTTCCGACACCATCCGCGAATGGCCGTGCGTAAATGGCATGCGCATATCGATCATGTCGGCTATGGCGAGGAACGCCTGGTCGCAGGCCGCCTCGTCCAGCGTCACCGGCGGATCGGGCTCCAGCGCCAGGATTGTGTCGCGGTCGACAGTCGCGCCGATACCCTGCATCAACATCGCTGCATTGGTCGAGACGAGCCGGGCCAGCTCCGCTTCGTACGGACCGTCGGCGCGGCTGGCGATGGTTTCGGCCATTGCTTCGATACCGGCGGCGTCGCTGAGCGCAATAGCGTCCTGTGCCAATGTGATCAGGCGCACGGCTGGCAGAACATCCTCGCCGCTCAGCCCGCGCGGCAGGCCCTTGCCGTCCCAGCGTTCGTAGATCTGCCCAAGATTGCGCCGGATCTCGTCGGACAGTCCGAGCCGCTCGCCGATCCGCTGCGCGACCTCGCAATGTGCGGTGAGCACCGGGCGGGCCACCGCGATCGCTTGCCCCATCGCAGCCTCGATCGCCTTTGCGTGCGCGTCAGGCTCGAGATCGTAGTAGAACCGCTTGAAGGCCTGCACGAAGACCTTGCCCAGTTCCGCACGGTTGCCCATGTCGAGACCGACAAGATCCTGGCGAAGCGCGATTTCGTCGCCGAAGGTGGCCGAGAGCAGATCGGTATCGGCGTTGCAGCCGACATAACGCAGCATGGACTGGTGATAGGCGTTGCGCCGAACCTGTTCTGAAACGCCAGCAAGCTCGGCAATCCGCATTGCGAGCACGCAGGATTTGAGCGCGAAGTCACGCGAATGCCCGGTGGCAAGGTCCGAAGCATAGGCTAGGACCATCATGAAGTCCGCCCGGCGTATCGAGACATCCGTCATCGCATACCCCCAAATCGACGGCATGCTACGCCTGCACGCGGCTATCACCTAGGGAAATCCTTATCGTGCAAAAGCCGGTGCCGGCGGCTCGTTGGCTGGCTGCGACAGGTGAGAGCCGTAACCTCGACGGTGCCAAGCGCGGTAGTGGTGATAAAGATAGGTATCCGACATTACCCACCCCAGATCCTGCGCGAACTCATCGGCAGGACCAAGGTACTTACAAAGCGGTCCTTCGGCGTCGACCTGATAGGCGACTTCGTCACCGACGATCACATAGTGGGTTTTATCGATATTGGCGTCGACTACCACGTACCTTGATCGTCGGGTCTTGGAGCAACCAGATCTCAAGCGTCGGTCGCGAACGATGTCTGATTTCAGACGACGACGAGGCTGACTCCAACGGCCGACAAGCAGGCGCAAAGCTTTGGCGAACCGCTTCGCATCCAGACGATCCGCCACCCGGACGAGGCCGAAAAGGTCAGCCGAATACTCAGAAAACGCCAGTCATGGCGATGGTGCAACGGCCGGGTGACGAAACGCCGGGCGCTCCGACCGGCGATGCACGCCGCCTCGTGACCGGCCTTCCGCTCCGCGGTGCGGAGCGCGCGATCGAAACGCAGATTACGCCCCAATGCCCGCTCGAGAGCGATGGCGAACGCGTTCATGGCCATTTGGTGAGAGCTTCGCCGGGCATGAGACCGTGAAGCACTCCAGCGGCGAATATGTTCGCGATGCGGTTCACGTCATTTCGGTCGGCGGTGGTCAGAGGGCTCACGCTGCTTGAGGGGTCAGGCAGGCGATTGCGGCGAGAAACCGTCGTGCCGCCGAGCGTGGCGGTTACTCTACCATACCTACATTCATTCACCATGCGAAGGTGTGCAGCGTGATAAAGCCAGGCAACTTCGCCTTATGCCGTGGGGTTTCACGATGCTCGGTCGACCATCTTCCATGGCTGATCAGCCGACGTCGCGCACGGCTTCGCGGCGGAAGATCGTCGGGAACCAATCCTCGCGCAGCTTCTCGCCTGCCGACATGCCATGGCCGGGATAGGGAGGCGAGGTACGCCCGGGTCGCTGGACATAGCGGGCGTCGTCGCCCACGAGCCGCAGGGAGAAGGCCCTCCGGCGTGTTGCCGCTTCGTTGCCGCGTGCGCCATGAAGGGTCATATAGTTGAAGGCGACGGCATCGCCCGGCTCCATTTCCCATTCGCGGATGTCCATGCCCTCGGCATCGGGATCGGGGACTGGGATATAGGTGTCGCTATCGGCGTAGAAATTCTCTTCCGAGAGCCAGCGCGTCGGCAATACCGGTTTGGGCCAACGATGCGAGCCAGCGACGCAGCGCAGCGAGGCCTCGCGCACCGGATCCAGCGGCGACCAGAAGCTGACCGTCTGCATCCCCTCGACGAAGTAGTAGGGCCCATCCTGGTGCCAGGGCGTTGGCTTTGATGTGCCGGGCTCCTTGACAAGGACATGATCGTGGAAAAGCTGGACCGAATCCGACCTCATCAGTTCCGCGGCCACCTCGCCGGCCGCCGAGTGACGGATCACCTTCTCGAATTCGGGAATGCGGTCCCAATTGCAGTAATCGTCGAAGAAGCGGCCTGCTTCGCCAGGCTTGAGGTTTTCGGCGCCGTATTGACTGGGCTCCGCCATGTTGCGGGCGACGCCTGCCCGCAGCGCTTCGACGTGGTCCTTGAACAGCCCGCGCACGAGCACGACGCCGTCGCGCTGATAGGCCTCGATCTGTTCCTGTGCGACGAGTGGATGTGTCATTGCTTTCTCCCGATTTGATGGTTCGAGCAAACACGCACTCATTCATAGTTGCAAATAATAAGTATTTTAATATGCTTTTAGGCTAATGCTATACCTTACCCTTCGCCAGTTCGAATATGTCTCGGCCGTGGGCCGTTTCGGCAGCCTCTCCGGTGCGGCCGCGCAGCTCAACGTTTCGCAACCCTCACTTTCGGTCGCCATCACCCAGGTCGAGCGGCGTCTTGGGCGCAAGCTTTTTATCCGACGCAGGGGGGCCCCGGTCGAGTTGACCGATTTTGGTCGGGATTATCTCGCCAAGGTCGAGGACATCCTCTCGCAAGCCCGCCAGTTGGACGATCCTGCCCGCACCCGGCATGCGACTGTCGGCCGCCTGACCTTGGGCCTATTCGAGGATCTGGCGCCGCTTCACATCGGCCGCCTGCTCGGTGCCGTGCGCAGCAAGCTTCCAGGAGCGGAGATCCGCTATCGTATCGCCGATTTCGAGACGCTCGCCCGCGACATGCTACAGTCGCGCATCGACATCGCCGTGACGTTCGACCTCGGTCTCGACGCAAGTTTCCTGCGTCGCCCGCTCACATCCGTTCAACCCCACGCCCTGATGCGGATCGATGATCCCTTGGCTGACTTGCGGGAAGTCAGTCTCAAGGACCTCAGCCAACGCGCTTTGATCCTCTTCGAAGAAGGGCTGTCGGTTCGGCACGTCCTGGGCCTCTTCAGACGGATCGGTGCGGAGCCGGTCGTCCATCACAGAGTGCGGGCGCTAGAGGTCATGCGCAGCCTGGCCGCTCATGGCGAGGGCATTGGCATCGCCTATTCGGGCCCGCTGGGCGGATCCGCTTATGACGGAGAGCCGCTTGCCAGCGTTCCGATTACCGAGGATTTCGCCTGGGAGCCAATCATTCTCGCTCGCTCGCTCGACGGGGCGAAGAGCGCGATCGTGCATCCGGCTTCGCAAGCCATCGTTGACGCGTTTGACCATGCATGAGCAGGCCCTGCCCAATGCCTTCTATCGTCACTGCCTTGATGAGGTTCGCCAAGCGTCAGCTTGTCTTCTCAGATCGTTCGGGCAAGATCTTTCCCGGGTTCATGATGTTCTTCGGATCGATCGCAGCCTTGATGGCCGCCATCACGTCCAGCGCCGGGCCCATCTCGCGCTCCATGTAGGAGCGTTTGCCCTGCCCCACGCCGTGCTCGCCCGTACAGGTTCCTTCCATGGAAAGAGCGAGCTCGTTCAACCAGCCGATATAGGATTTGGCGGCGGCCCGCTCTGCCGGGTTCTGCGGATCGATGAGGATCAAATTGTGGAAATTGCCGTCACCGACATGGCCGGCAATCGGGGCAAGCAACCCCAGCGATTGCGCCCTCTCGGTCGCCGCGCCGATGCATTCGGCCAATCGCGAGATCGGCACGCATACATCGGTGCTGATACCCTTGGCGCCGGGCCGTAGACCCAGGACCGCCCAGAACAGGTCATGGCGCGCCTTCCACAGCCGCCTCCGTTCCTGCGGATCGGTCGTCCAGTCCAGAGCGGTGGCGCCGAACTCACGCGCGACCTCGCCAAAACGCACCGATAATTCGGCGACAGTGTCAGGTGTGCCGTGGAACTCGGCCAGCAACAATGGCATCTCCGGAAGGCTCAATTGCGAGTAGGCGTTGACCGCTTTGACCGTGGCTGCGTCCAACAGTTCGATCCGTGCAAAGGGGAGGCCGAATTGGAGTCCGCCGATGACGGCGTTGCTCGCATCTTCGACGGTTGGGAAGGAGCAGCGAGCCGCCGACACCGCCTCCGGAATGCCGCGTAACCGAATCGTCAGCTCCGTGATGATGCCGAGCGTGCCTTCGGAACCGACCAGCAGCCTCGTCAGATCGTAGCCTGCCGCACTCTTGCGCGCCCTGTGGCCGGTGCGGATCACCCGGCCATTCGGCATCACGGCCTGAAGCGACAGGACCGCGTCCTTCATCGTCCCATAGAGCACGGCTGTCGTACCCGAAGCACGGGTGGCGGCCATGCCGCCTAACGTTGCATCGGCACCAGGGTCTAGTGGGAAGAAAAGGCCAGTATCGCGCAGATAGTCGTTGAGGCGGCTGCGTGTCACGCCTGGCTGGACGACGCAGTCCATGTCTTCGGCATTGACCGAAAGAATGCGGTCCATCCGCGTCAGGTCGACGGAAATACCGCCGCTTGGTGCATTGACCTGACCTTCGAGCGAACTGCCCGCACCGAAGGGAATGATGGGCACGCCGGCGCCGCCACAAAGCGTGACGATATCCGCCACCTCCTCGGTGCTCTCGGCAAAGACCACGCCATCCGGGGGCTGGTTCTCGATCCAGGTGGCCGTGGAACCGTGTTGAGCACAGATGGCCGTACCGGTCTGGAAACGATCCGCAAACCGGTCGCGCATGGTTTGCTCGAACGCGTTGGGAAGGGTGGTTTGTCTCGACATGGCGCTCAACTGATTGTTAGTCCGCAGCCTGCTGGAAGGCTCTGGAATGGATCGAGGGACCACGGTTTGCGGCCGTGAAAAAATATCCTGTCGGGGTCATGATGGGCGACAAGGTAGCCGACCCGCGGGCGCCGGTGGATGGCTGTCCCGCGCCGCTTGCCTCATCTCGACATCCACGCCGCCGCCGCTGTGAGCAGGGCCTGGGTATCTGCGGCCGTCCCCGTTGTGACACGCACCCCCTCGCCATGAAAACAGCGCACCGCTATGCCGGCCGCATGCAAGTGAAGGGTCAGCGCCCCCGCCTCCTCGCCGACCGCCAGCCATACAAAATTGGCTTTCGAGAGCGCAACCTGGAACCCAAGAGCTGCGAGACCTTCAGACATGCGCCGTCTCTGCTCAACGCTGGCCGTTATTCGCGCCGTTACCACGTCCCCCTCGGCAAGCGCGGCAAGTGCCGCCGCCTGCGCGGTCATCGGCAACGGAAAGGGCGGCGCAACCGTGTTCGCCGCGGCAACGATACTGCGATCCGCGAGGCAGTAGCCGACCCGCATGCCGGCAAGCCCCCAAGCCTTGGAAAAGGTGCGCAGCACGACCAGGTTTCGATGTCGGGAAAGACGTCGCGCGGGAGAGGATGCAACCATGCCCGCCTCGTCGGCATAGTCGGCATAAGCCTCATCGAGGATAACGAGCGTTTGCGCGGGTATGGCATCCAGCAAAGCCTCCAATTCAGCCGGCCCAAGCATGGTGCCGGTCGGATTGTTGGGATTGCAGATGATCACCACTCGCGCCTGGGACCTGCAGGCGTGGAGGATCGCTGCCATGTCTAACCGATGGTCGCTGTCCAGCGGCACTTCCAGGAGGCGCGCCCCCGCTCCGCCGACAATGATCGGATAAGCCTCGTAGGAGCGCCAGGCGGTGATGACCCTGTCGCCCGGGTCGCAAAATGCTCGGACGAGCTGGTCCAGCATGGTGACCGAGCCCGCGGATACCGCAATCATGTCGGAGGGCAAGCCATGCCGGCTTGCCAACGCTTCCACCAGCATTTCGCCACGCAGGTCCGGATAGCGGTGTGCACCCGCCATTGCCCTTGCCACGGCGGCCTGAATGGCGGCGCTGGGTGGGTCCGGCGCCTCATTGGAGCCGAGCCTGTGCGCAAAAACGACGCCTTGCCCCGCCCGCCCCCGACCGTAGCTCGGCAATCCCGCCAGCCGGCCGCTAGGCCTAGGGGCCTCAGATCCCTGATCGCCAACGGCAAAGATTGGCTCCCACATGACGACATCCATTGCACATAGTTGTATAGGTGACTTAGATATCTTTCACTTGCCCTGCAACTGTCAAGACGGGTGAGCGTCGCCTCCGAGAGCACTAACTAGCGACCAAAGGACATGCGCGCGGCAAGACTGAAGCGAGAGCCCGGATGCAGGAAGCGTGCGCTGGATGCAATCATACCGCGCGACCATGTGCGGCGGCGCAGCAGAAGCAAGGGCTCTCCCTGCTTCATTTCGAGCAACTCACAGTTGAACTCGTCAACCAGGACGGCCTGGATGATATGCTCGACCTCCTCCAGGGGAGCAACGGCCATCAGATGAACATAGGGCGTTATTTTTGTGAAGTCTTGCTCCAGATAGTCCGGAGAAAACTGCGGGTTTACGTATCTGTCTTCAATCTGCAGCGGCCTTCCATTCTCTCTATGAACCAACAGCGAATGAAATACCGTGGTGCCTGGCACCACATTCAGTTCCGTCGCGATATTAAGGTCGCTATCGACCTCCTCCATCTTGATGACATCAGTCGTATGGCGATTGCCGCGCGCTTCGATCTCGGACTGTATGTTGCGCAATTCCATGAGCGTGGATTGACCCTGGCGGGCGGCGACGAAAGTGCCGGCACCCTGTCGGCGCACAAGAATGCCTTCGGCGGAGAGATCCCGCATGGCAATATGGATTGTCATGCGGGAGGCGCCCAACTGCTCTGAAAGACGCGATTCAGACGGGATTCGATAGCCTTCCTGCCATTCCCCCGAATTAACTTTCTCCAAAACATGGTTGCGCACCCGCTGCCCCAGCGAAACTCCGATCTCGCCATTGCCGTGGGTCAATTCCTTCTCGGTCCTAGTCGTCGTCTTGCTCATGTCGCCACTTGCCGATGCGTTTGAGATCGAATGTGTCCACATATTAGTACAAGTTGATCATCTGTGTCAGAATAAAACTGGCCTCCCGCTATGATCGCGCTTGACAAGGCTGATTCTGGAAAGTTGTATATATTGCTATAGGTGTCTTGCCTCTGACGTGCGGCCGGAGTGAAGGATTCGATGGAAAGATCGATAGGTAAACTTTGTCTTCGCCTGCGGCACAAGGGCAAACGCCTGGAACCAGAGAGCTTGAGGCCGGGAACATCGTGCGCCTACCGAAGAGTGAGGCGTTAGCGACGGTCAGCCGCCTTCACCGGTCAAAAACTGCGAGCTTCAAGACGGCATCAACAGGGGAGATAAACGCATGCGCAATGAACATTCTAGTCGAGCTCGGTTCGCCTCGAGCATCGCGGCGGCTTTGTTTTTGGCTGGATCGATACTTGCGGGCTCGGCTCACGCCGAAAGCGCTATCTCAACCAAAATGGATCCGAAGCTCAACGCCATGCTCCCGGCCAAGCTGAAAGACGCCGGAACGATCAGGGTCGCCAGCAACGTCGAATATCCACCATTCGAATATTACGACACGGACAACACCACCATCATCGGTCTCGACAAGGATCTGGCGGAAGCAATCGGCCAGAAGCTCGGGGTCAAGCTGGAATTCGAGAATATGAGCTTCGACGCCATTATTCCCGCGCTTGCGGCCAAGCGCTACGACATGGCGATGTCGGCGATGACCGACACCGACGAACGTCGCAAGAAGGTCGATTTCGTCGACTATTTCACCTCCGGTGGAGGCTTCCTGGTCAAGAAGGGCAATCCCAAGAACGTCCACAGCCTCGCCGATATCTGCGGCGTCACCGCCGCCATCGACAAGGGCACCACGGAAATCGAGGATGCCAAGAAGGCTTCCGAGGATTGCGTGAAGGCCGGCAAGGCGGAAGTCAATGCCAAGGTCCTGCCCGGCACCAGCAAGATCGTCCTGGCGTTGCAGTCGGGCCGGGCCGATGTTGCCATGATAGACACCTCCGCGGGCGCCTATATTTCGCAACAGCACAAGGGCGCCTTCGAGGTGCCAGGCACTTCCTATGCGCCGCGGCCCTACGGGCTGGTGCTGCCGAAGGAGTCCGACGAGCTGACCAAGGTATTGCAGGCCACCGTGCAGGCGCTGATCGATGAAGGCACCTACGGCAAGATCCTGGCGAAATGGGGCCAGGAGGTCGGCGCCATCAAGCAGGCCACGATAAACGACGGCAAGTAAGGGGCCACCCGGCAGCCAAAATCCTGGGAGTTCGCCATGTCCATCAAGGAGACCGGTTCTACGGAAATGGGCGGCGATCCCACGATCGACCTGGTAATCAGGCCGGCCCGGCACCCATGGCGCTGGGTGGCCGTCGCCTTCGTAGCGCTGCTTGCGGCCTTGACGGTGCACACGTTCTTCACCAATCCCCGCTTCGAATGGTCCGTGGTGGGGCAATACTTTACCTCCGACACGATCCTGCTGGGAGTGCGGCGCACGCTCGAGCTCACGGCCATCGCCATGGTGATGGGCGTCGTGCTCGGCGTGATGCTCGCCGTCATGCGGCTATCCCCCAACCCGGTCCTGTCGGGCTCCTCATGGCTGTTCGTGTGGTTCTTCCGTGGCTCGCCGCTGCTGGTGCAACTGCTGTTGTGGTACAACCTCTCGGCGCTGTTTCCGAACATTTCGCTCGGCATTCCTTTCTTCGGTCCGGACTTCGTCCAGCTTGACGCCAACGCGCTCATCACCCCCTATATCGCGGCCATCCTTGGCCTCGGCTTGAACGAGGCCGCCTACAGCGCCGAGATCATCCGGGCGGGCATCATCTCCATCGACCATGGCCAGACTGAAGCGGCCCAGTCGATCGGCATGTCGCGTTGGCGGCTCTTGCGGCGTGTTGTGCTGCCGCAGGCGATGCGCGTCATCATCCCGCCGCTCGGCAACGACACCATCAACATGCTCAAGATGTCGGCGCTGGTCAGCATCATCGCCGTGCCGGAACTGCTCTTCGCGGCGCAGACAATCTATACGCGCACGTTCGAGACGATCCCCCTGCTGATGGTCGCGGTGATCTGGTACCTGATCATCGTCTCGGTGCTCAGCGTCATCCAATATTACATAGAGCGTCACTACGCCCGCGGCAGCAGCCGCAACCTCCCTGCCACGCCATGGCAAAGCATCGGCTCCTTTCTCGGGCTATTACGCGCCCGTCCACTCGCGGCCAGCGAGAAAAGGAGGCCGTCATGACCCTTCAGACAAGGCCACAGAGCAAGCTGATGGTGCAGGCGACAGGGATAAGAAAATCCTTCGGCTCTCTAGAGGTTCTCAAGGGGATAAACCTGTCCGTTTCGAACGGTCAAGTGACATGTCTGCTCGGTCAGTCCGGTTCGGGTAAAAGCACCTTTCTGCGTTGCATCAACCACCTCGAGCGTATCGACCATGGCCGCATCCGAGTGGACGGCGAACTGATCGGCTATAGGGAGCACAATGGCTACCTGCAGGAAATGCACGAGCATGAGATAGTGCGCCAGCGCATCCACATCGGCATGGTGTTTCAGCACTTCAACCTGTTCCCGCACATGACTGTTCTCCAAAATATCATGGAGGGACCAGTCGGAGTGAAGCGGCAAGCACGCGAGGAAGTGAAAGAACATGCGCATGCCATCCTGAAGCGGGTCGGTCTCGTTGAAAAGGTCGACGCTTATCCCCGCCAGCTTTCGGGCGGCCAGCAGCAACGCGTGGCGATCGCGCGCGCCCTCGCCATGCAGCCCAAACTCATCCTCTTCGACGAGCCGACCAGCGCACTAGACCCGGAACTGGTATCGGACGTGCTCGATGTGATGCGCGATCTGGCGGAGAGCGGCATGACGATGATCGTGGTGACCCACGAGATCGGCTTTGCTCGCGAGGTGGCTGATCGCATCGTCTTCATGGCGGGCGGCGAGATCATCGAGGAAGGAAGGCCAGCGGACGTGCTCGGCAACCCCTCTCATCCTCAGACGCAATCCTTTCTCGCCAAAGTGCTTGCTTAGGTAGAGGCTTGTAGCAGACCTTTGAGCAATTCACTCCGACACCGACCGTGGCACTCAGGATGGTGAGATAGCCATATCGGCTTCGCCACATGATCGGCTTCGAAACACAGAAACTTTCTTCAGGCGATAAGGTTGCTTCGGCCGTTTTTTTAGGATGTCATGATGGCGCATATGGCGCACGAACTCGTCCACAAATACGATATTCAAGTGGACGAGGCGCGTCGCGGGTCGTTGAAAGTCCCGCCCGGCCAGGCCAGCACCATGGTCTGACGGCGAGATTCCGACTGGCTACAAACAGGCGTCCCCACAGCTTGCGTCCAGGCAAAGAACAGGAGCAGGACGATGAAATCGCGCAGGTCGAGAATCTCGGTCAAGTGCCTTTTCCCGATCCCAGCGTGCTTGCGCTGCCGCAAGGATGGTCTCGGTTTCCGCCAGCCCGGCTTCCACGCGGGTCTGTCTGTCGGCCACTTCGATGCCGATCGCTGCCTCGCGGCCAATGATACCGCACCTTGAGCGCCTGGCGGCGGCGCAGGATGTCCTCGACCTCGGCCGGCTTGAGATCCGGACGCAGCTGGTCCAGTTGTTTGTGACAGGTTTATGACGCACAATGCGAAGCGACGCTGCGCCGAGGACACTATGCAGGAAACGGAACTGAAGCTCGAGCTTTCGCGGTCGGGTGCGGGATCGCTCCTCAAGAAAAATCCGTTCGGAGCCTCGCCCACCATTCTCCAGCAAAGATCGATCTATTTCGACACCCCGGGAAGGGACCTGTCCAAGCGCGGCCTGTCGCTTCGCATTCGCAAATCGGGAAATGAACGGATACAAACCGTCAAAGCCAGCAATGACGCCGCGGCCGGATCGTTCGCACGCGAGGAATGGGAGCGGCCGGTCGCCGACGATATTCCGGTGCTTGACGATCCGCAGATCCGAGGCCTGCTTGCGGAGGCTGGCCCAAGGCTGGCGCCCTTGTTCGAGGTTCATGTCAAACGGCATCGTTGGAATGTGACGGACAGCGGCGCCACAGTCGAAGTCGCCTTGGATCTTGGCAAGGTCGTTGCAGCCGATCGCGAGGCGCCGGTCTGCGAGATCGAGTTGGAAAAGAAGGTAGGCTCGCCGAAGGCGCTGTTTGCGCTCGCCCGGAAAGTCGACCTGATCACGCCGGCGCATCTCGGGGTGCTGAGCAAAGCAGAACGGGGTTATCGTCTGCTTGACTCGGCGCCGGGTGCTGTGAAATCGGCGGCGACCCCGCTCTCGTCCGAGATGAGCGCGGCAACGGCTTTCGCGCGTATCGCCGCAGCCTGTCTCAGACAGTTTCGTCTGAATGAAACGGCGCTGGGCTGGTCCCACGATGCAGAGGCCCTGCACCAGGCTCGTGTGTCGCTGCGACGGCTGCGATCTCTGTTTTCGATCTGCAAGTCCCTGTTCGACGACAGCCGTTTCGACCACCTGCGGGAAGAATTTAAATGGCTTACCTCGGAACTTGGCGATGCGCGCAATATTGACGTGATGATCGACCGCGCTTCGAGCGAGGCTCTTTCAAGCCGTCTTCAAGATGCGCGCGACGACGCCTATGTGGCGGTCGAAGCATCGCTCTCCTCGGTGCGCGCCCGCTCGTTGATGATCGATGCCATCGAGTGGATCTCCATCAGAGACTGGCGAACCCAATCGGACGAGCAGTCGTTAAGCGATTTCGCCTCGAGTGTCTTTGATAAATTTTGGAAAAAGGTGGCGAAGGGCGGCAACAACCTCATTGATGCCGATGACGAGACCCGCCACAAAGTGCGCATTGCCGCAAAGAAACTGCGCTACGCGGCGGAGTTCTTTGAACCCCTTTACAACAGCAAGGCGGAAGTCAAACGCCATCGACGATTCATCGAGGCGATGAAGAGCCTGCAGGATCAGCTCGGCAACCTCAACGATATCGCCACCGCCCCCGATTTGCTGGCAGCGCTGGAGCTTTCGGATGTGGCCGGTGCGAAGGATCTCTTCAGCGCCGAGGAGAAATCCAAGCTTCTCGATGACGCCGCGGAAGCACACGACACCTTTGTCAACACTAGGCGCTTCTGGCGTTGAGGCAGCATGCAGAGCGACGAAGCTGCAGCACCGGCTAGCCCGGACAACATGCTAGTTGGCGGATGTCAGCCAACCCACATCCTATGACCTCGTATGGTCTGGCGAACCTATGAGCGAAGCAGCTAGGGTTCGGAACGAAAGCGACCGTCGCGCCGCCTAGCACCGCGCCTAAGGCACTGCGCTCGACAACATTAGAACGATGCCGACCGCTATCATTAGCAGGCCTGGCCAGTTGCGCGAGAAGCCGAGAAACCCGAACCCACGCCGTCGCGGTTCGAGAGTTGGGCCAGGCGTTGCCAGCCTTGAGGCCGACCGGTCGGCTGGAGTGCCGAGCGGTGCCAAATTGCTGAGCCGGCCGTATGAGAGTGCCGCGCCTGCCATGTAGACAATGCCGGCGACGATGAGTAGCGCACCGATGAGAATGACAGTCAATTTTCATCCTCCTCTGTTTAGCTTTCCAAGCCTGGCCCGCATATGAATGAAAACGGTCGTGACGGCTGTCAGTTCCGGCAGGAGCGCCTTATCGGCTTGGACGTGTCGCCTGAATCGAACGGAACGGGCCCGGTGAACGCCGGAGGTCTGCCGTGGGGAACAAAGCTAGGCTGATCATTGAAGCCGTGTCGGAGGAATCATTGGCCGAGGCGGATTACTACGCCAGAAAGTGCGGCATCCCTCTTGAAGACGCGTTGCGGACCATTGAAGGTGCCTACAGTTCCAAGCCTGACAAGAGCAAGAAACCAAAGCGCGGCAAGCGCAGCAGGCACTGATCAGGGCCGGCCGTCCTTTTTGGGCAATCAGTAGTGCGCGACGCACCTGCGAAGCAGTTGTTACCGCTGTGCCCCAAGAAGCAGCCGACCAATGATCGGTCATAGCCTCAAGGAGCAGACGCCAGCCCTGACCCGTTCGTGTCATCTGCGATCAGGCAAGTCCGTCCCTATCCGCAGACGCTCCATATAGGCTCGATAGGCAAAGCTGCGGTCACGCTTCTTGCCGGTCGTTTCGACGAGAATGCCAGCTTCAGCCAGCACTTCGATCGCGCGGGTTGGCGTTGACTTACTTGCATCAATCATCTTCGCCGCCCCCGCGTCTCTCACAATGCTGCTTTCAGTGCCAGAAATTTCGAACATGAACCTGTTTTCCGTAAAATGTCCGATTTCCGGCTCATTTCAGATCAAAGCGCACATGTT
Organism: Mesorhizobium sp. B2-4-12; assembly: GCF_006441575.1. Taxonomy (NCBI): domain Bacteria; kingdom Pseudomonadati; phylum Pseudomonadota; class Alphaproteobacteria; order Hyphomicrobiales; family Phyllobacteriaceae; genus Mesorhizobium; species Mesorhizobium sp. B2-4-12. The sequence continues at coordinate 46,683 of NZ_VFVC01000029.1, read as the reverse complement.
AGCTGGGTTTCCGCTGCGCCTTTCGATCAAGAATATAATTGCGAAAGCAGTTCTGCATTTCTTTGAAGGACCTGAAGCCAAGGCGCGGAACGAGGCGAGACAGGGTTGTCGTGGAGACGTTGCACCGGCGTGCGATCGAGGCCGACTTCTCGAAGGCGACGTAGTCCGGCTCTGCAAACATCATACGGGTGACAGTTTCCAATTCGTCGGAAGGATGAGTTCCCGCTTGGCAATCAGCGTTTTGAGTTCATCGAGCGTCGGCGCCCTGGTGTTGCGAACCACGACTTGTCCGGCATCCGCTCGTGATGAAATGGGTAGCCCCAAAGGCATTGTTTCACCGTTTTGCTGCTTGCATGAAGCTGTCGAACTCGGCATCCCCAATCGAAACGGTATGTTCGTAACCGGGGTACCGGCCGGAATCGACGTCGGCCTTGTATTCCCTGAAGGCCGCAACGCGCTCGTCCTGGATCTTTTGCAGCTCCGGGCTGAGGTTTCGGTATACCTTTCCGTGCCGCGGCTTGTGGTTCTTGCCGTAGCCGCAGACATCTTCGGTGAACAGATACTGCGCATCCGCATATCTGCCGGCACCCATACCGAGCATGACCAGCGATGAGTTTTCGGTCAGGAATTTCGCAACGCGGTCGGGCACGACTTCCAACTCCGCCCCGAAGACGCCGATCTCCTCCAGTCTCTTCGTATGTCGCCAGAGGCGGAGCGCTTCGTCCGCCGTCTTGCCGACCGCTCGCCAACCCGTCCAGGTGATGTAGGAAGGGATCAGGCCGATATGGCCGACGACAGGGAGGTGGTTGTCGCAAAGCGCCTTCTGGATATCGTAGGACGCGGCACAGTAGAAGGCGTCGCCTCCGATGCCGGCAAAGTGGAAGGCCGCACGCAGATAGTCCTCCGCCGTCGCGAGCGGACGGCCGGCAAAACTGCCCCAGCCGCCATAAGGCAGACCGACCTGCACGAAACAGTTGCCGGCTGCATCCCGCATTTCCTGATCGAAATACCGGCCTTCGATCGAAAGCATGTGAATGCCCGCTGCCGCTGCTGCCGCGGCTTCGTCGGGCGTGCTGACGAAGAGCATGGAGATCTTCTTTCCATTCCGCTTCATCTTTCGGATGTCCTCGACATGAGGACGGTTGTGATACATGCCCATGGTCAGCCTCCCCTATAGTTCATCGCTCACCGTGAACGCCCGCCGGAAAGCGTCCAGCGCCGCCCCGGGATCGTGTTGGGCAAACGCTTCCAGACCCACTGGCCCGCGATACCCCATGTCGAACAGGGCTCTTGCGATGTAGGGCCAGTTCATCTCGCCCGTTCCCGGCTCGCAACGACCCGGGTTGTCGGCCACCTGCACCTCGCCGATGAACGGCAGGCACTTCTCGCACCAGCGCACGATATCGCCTTCGCCGATCTGCGTGTGATAGAGGTCGAGATTGATCCGCAGTTGGGGTCTGTTGATCGACGACACCAATGCCAGCACCGATGCCGTCGAGCCAAACGGGCAGCCAGGGTGGTCGAGCAGGTTCAGATTTTCGAGCGTGAAGACGACACCTTCGGCCTCGGCCATGTCGCAGATGCGGTTCAACGTGTCCCGCGCCTTCAGCCACATCGGACCGGTCTCGACGTCGGTCTTGACGATGGGAATGCCACCCTCGCCGAGCCCGGTGCCGTGCAGGTTCAACCGGGCAATGCCGAGGCGCTTTCCAACCCTTGCGGTCTCGAGCGCCGATTTCAGGAGAATGTCGGCGCCCTCTTCGTCGGCGAGCCGTCCTTCGAGATAGCCGTTCATGATCGTGAAGGTTGCGCCTGTCTTCTCGAGCGCCGCGAGGTCATGGTCCGGCCAATTCCACAATCCGACGCCGAAACCCATTTCATGCAGCCGCGCGACGCGCCAAGCCATCGGACGATCGCGCCAAAGCATTTCGGCGCAGGCTGCCAGTTGGAACGGTTGGCTCATGACGGCTCAAACCTCGACCATGACGCGGCCGTTCTCGACCTTCGTCTTGTAAATCCTGAGGTTCTCGCAGGCCGGTGGCGTCTCTACCTCGCCGGTCGTGAAATCGAAAACGGAAGCGTGCTTGGGGCACTCCACCGTGTTGCCCATGACCAGGCCGTCGGCAAGGTGGATCGCCTCGTGCGTGCACAGTCCGTCAGTGCAGTAATATTCATCGGCGTCGTTGCGGAAGATTGCGAAGGCCCGGCCGCCATTGTCGAACCGCCTGGCTTCCTCGGCTTCGATGTCATCGGCGGCGCATGCGTCGACCCAGGGCATTGAGTGTCTCCTCAGATATTTTGTGGTTTGAAGTCCGCGGGGGCTGATGGCATCACGCCCTGGAGCAGCGCGACGGACTTCTCCAGCCCCTCGAGCGAATTGAGAAGTACGTCCTCGTGCTCGATGGAAAGCCAGCCGTCATAGCCAGCCATCTTGAGCCGATAGCAGAACTGCCGCCACCACTCCTGGCCATGGCCGAACCCAAGCGTGATGTAGCTCCAGGAGCGGGCCGGAATGTCCATGAGGCTGCCATTCTCGAGCAGCGAGGTCGTGGCCTGAACGGGCCGGTTGAGCATCGTATCCTTGGCGTGAACATGGTACACGGCCTCGCCCAGCGCCTCGGCGGCGGCGAGTGGGTCGGCGCCCATCCAGAACAGGTGCGAGGGGTCGAGATTGGCGCCCACGACAGGCCCGACCGCTTCTCGCAATTTCAGAAGCGAGGGCACGTTGTATACGCACTGATTGCCGTGCAGTTCGAGTGCGATGCGCTCGACACCGTTTTCCTTCGCCAGCGCCACTATCTCGGACCAGAACGGGATCAGCCTGTCTTCCCATTGATATCTGAGAATGGTCTGCGTTTCCGGCGGCCAGGAGGAGACGACCCAGTTTGGCAGGCTGTCGCTGGCGCTACCGGCCGGCAGACCGCTCATCGTGCAGACGGTGCGGATGCCCATTTCGCCGGCGACGCGGATCGTGTCTTTCAACCCCTCGCCCTGGGACGGATCGGTCGGATGCAGCGGATTGCCGTTCGCGTTCAGGCTGATGATCTCCAGCCCGCGTTCCTCGAACGCTCCGGCGAACCGCTTCTGGGCTTCCCTGTCGCCCAGCATGGACGACAGCCGGAAATGCGGGGCGGTCGACCAGCCACAGGTGTTCACCTCGATGCCGGATACCCCCATGCGCCGGGCATGATCGAGCACGGCGTCGAACGGCAGGTTGCCGAGACTGTCTGAAACGAAACCCAGCTTCACGCGTAGAACTCCGGCTTTGCAATCATCTGGATGGGTGTGTGACGGGCCTCCCTCAGCGCCACCACGCCAGCCTCGGCAACGACGGCGGCGCAATAGCCGTCCCAGCAATCCGAGGCGATCGCGGGGAACTCGCCAGTCATCACGAAGCGAAGGAAGTCGCGGTTCTGGCGGCGATAGGCGTCGTAATAGCGGGTCCGCCAGTCTGCGTCGTAGCTTGTGTTTTGGGTGAGCGCGGACTCGGTGCGGGTGTACGCAACATTATTCGTCGCAACGGCTCCCCGCTCGCCGATCAGCTCGGCACGGACGTCATAGCCATAGGCTGCGTTGTTGTTGATCTCGATGTTGACGAGCTGGCCGTCCACCGTTTCCAGCACCATCACGACGGGCGCGACCCGCGCGTCCGAGCGTCTCGGCTGAAATGCGGAAATAGAGGCATATTCCGTCCCCAGCACGTAACGCACGACGTCGAATTCGTGCGGGGCGGAATTGGTAATAGCCATCGCACCGGTGAAATCGGCTGCAGGCGTTTCAACATTGCGGTGGAAATTATGCATCATCAGCGCCCGGCCGAGGTGGCCATCATCCAGTGCCCGCTTCATCTCCTGGTAGGAACGATCGTAACGCCGCATGAAGCCGAGCTGGACGAACTTCGCCCCCGCCTTCTGTTCGGCTTCCATCACCGCGACGCAGTCAGCCGAGGCTTGTGACAGGGGCTTTTCGCACAGCACCCGCTTGCCGGCGGCGATGCAGGCCATCGCAAGCGGCGCATGCGTGAAATCGGGACTCGCAATGATGACGGCGTCGACGTCTTGCCGCGCGATGGCGTTCTTGGGGTCGGTCGCAATGTCGAAGGCCCCGCACGCATCGGCGACGCGGCGAGCGCGCTGCTCATCCATGTCGCAAACCAATTGAAGGGTTGCGCCGGGCAGTTCCTCCGCGACTACCTTGGCATGATCCGCGCCCATCAAGCCGGCGCCGATTACTGCAATACGAACTGTCATTTCTGTCCTGTTTTTGCTTTCGAGTTTACGGGGCCGCGACAAGCGGCGAGATGAAGCCGAGCCGGACTGGATAGCCTCCCAAGGAGGTCTAGTAAGCGGCTGGGACCTCCAGCACCTGCGGGGACGGCGGATGCCCCTCATGGGTCTCCATGTAACCCTCAACCTGCGCTTCGAGGTCAGCCATGGTCTCGCCGCCAGCCATCAGATCTGTGATCTCCTCGCGGGACTTTTCGCCCTTGCGGAAATCGGCGGCGATGGCGCCACGGATCAGCACTGCGAAATGATCGCCGACAGCCATGGCGTGCATGACCTGGTGAGTAATGAAGACCACCGCCAGGCCGCGCCTCTTGGCCTCGTTGACGATACGCAGCACGTGCGAGGCCTGCTTGACGCCGAGCGCGGCGGTCGGCTCGTCCAGGATCAGCACACGCGCTCCAAAATACACGGCGCGGGCAATGGCGAGCGACTGGCGCTCGCCGCCCGACAGGCCCCCAACCAAGCGGTCACCGTCATCAATACGGGTGATGCCGAAATCCCGCACCGCTTTCACCGCGATTTCGTTGGCGCGCTTGCGGTCGTAGATCCTGAACGGTCCCCAACCTTTGGTCGGCTCGACCCCAACAAAGAAAGACCGCCCTATGCTCATCAGCGGGAACGTGCCGCCGAACTGGTGCACCGTGGCAATACCCCGCCCCTGCGCGTCACTCGGTCCGACGAAAGTTACTGGCTGACGGTCCATCAGTATCTGCCCGCTGGTGGGCTTATGGACACCAGCCAAGGTCTTGATGAGGGTCGACTTGCCGGCTCCGTTATCGCCGAGCAGACAAAGCACCTCGCCCGCACGCACCTTGAGCGAAATATCGTGCAGGACGTCGATTGGGCCGAAGGATTTGTTGACGTTCTTCAGTTCGAGAATGGCAGGTTTGTCGTTCATGGCGTGCTCAGCCCTTCATATCGCGCCCGGTGTGATTGATGCTGCCGACTAGCCAGGCTGTTCATCGAAACCCTATCCTTGGCCAACCATGTGACCGCGGGCTTGGACTGCTCTAACAACTCATTTCTCATGGGTTTGCTGGCTCCCGCGGCAGGCTTCGCTTGCTCCGCGGCCTGAAGTACAGAGCCAGGTCACGGAACGACTGGTTCATCAGCACGGCTATCAGGAGCATCACGCCGATGATCAGGTTCGACCAGTTTCGGTCGATCTGCGTAAAGTAGATGCCCTGGCTGACAATGGCGAAGGTGATGGTGCCAACGAAAATGCCGAGGACGGACCCGAAGCCGCCGGTCAGCAGGACGCCGCCCACCACCACGGAGACGATGGCGTTGAAGATGAAGTTCATGCCGCCGGAGACTTGGGCGGAATTGAACAGGATCGCCTGGCAGATGCCAACGAACGTTGCACTGACAGCGGACAACACAAACAGCGCAATGGTCATGCGGTCTGTCGGAATGCCAGCATTGCGGGCGCTGACACGGTCGCCGCCCATTGCAAAAAGCCAGTTGCCGTAGCGGGTTTTGTGCAGGACGAAACCCATGATTGTGGCGAATGCCACCCACCAAATGATGATGACTTGGTGACTGCCGCCGATCAGCTGGCCGAACAGGAATTTGGCCCAGTCCGGCGCGGTCACGGCAACACTGGCATTGCCGGTCAGAAGCACCGACGCACTGAGCACCACCCCTTGCATGGCGACCAGCGTGGCCAGGGTAATGATAAGCGAGGGCACGGAGGTACGTATCGTCAGCAGGCCGTTGACCAGGCCGACCGCCACGCCTATCGCCAGCGCTCCTGCTATTCCGACCGATATGGGCAGCCCGTAATAGCCAGTGAGGATGGCAGTGGTCATCGAACCCGCCGGGATCAGTGCGCCGATGGAGATGTCGAGCTCGCCTGAGATCATCAACAGGCCGACGGGAATGGCGACAATGCCGAGATTGGCCGCGAAATTGACCCAACTCGCCGCGCCAACGAGTGTGCCCAGATTGGCGCCGCCGAACAAAACGAAGAACAGCACCACGCCGATGAGACTGAGGATCGACCCGGCTTCCGGACGCCGCAACAAGGATCTGATTGCGTCCATCATGACCGCCCTCCCTTCTTCGACGAATAGCTGAGCGCGAGTTGCCGGAAGGTGTCGTTGGTCACCACCGCAATCAGGAGGAGCACGCCGATGATGACGCTTCCAACATTGGGGTCCAAACTCGTGAAGTAGATGCCCTGGTTCACGATCGAGAAGGTGAGAGTGCCGAACACGATGCCAACGACCGAGCCGAAGCCACCGGTGAGCAAAACGCCGCCGATGACCACGCACATGATGGAATTGAAGATGAAGGACTGGCCCGCCAGAACCTGCGCACTCTGATAGACCATCACCTCGCTGACGCCGACGAAAGCGGCGCTGAAGCCGGACAGCATGAAAAGGCCGATGCTCAGGCGCTTGGTTGGGACGCCGACATTGCGCGCGCTCTCCTTGTCGCCGCCGAGCGCATAGATCCAGTTGCCTATCGGCGAGATGTGCAACAGCCAGAACAGGCCAACCACGAACACCACCCACCACAGGATCGTGACCTGGAACATGCCACCGAGATAATCACCGAGGATTTCCTTGGTGAACGGATCCGGCACAAGCGAGACCCCGGTACTGCCAGCGATCTTGACGGTGAGACCCAGCGTCAGACCCATCGTGCCGAACATGGTGCCGATGGTGATTATCAGGGATGGGATGGACGTTCTCGTAACGAGCAGGCCGTTGAGGAGGCCGACGGCGAGACCGAGTCCGAGCGCGGCCGTTATGCCAAGCCAGTCGGGGAGCCCATAGTGACCGGAGATGATGGCAGCGGTCAGCGATGCCGCCGGGATCACGGCGCCGACCGAGATATCTAATTCGCCAGCGATCATCAGCAACCCTATCGGCAGCGCGATGATGCCGATCTCGGAAGCGATGTTCAACCAACTCGCCGCGCCGGCTGCTGACATAAAGCCGCTTCCGCCGAACACGCCGAAGAAAAGAAGAACAGCGATCATGCCGAGAAACGAGCCCGACTCTGGTCGTCGCGCCAGGCGGCCGAATGCCAGTCCGGACTGCGGGCGGTCAATCGCCGGCGTTGATGTGGACGTCACGGGATGTGCCATTAGGGTAATCCGCGAGCTTACGGCCAGCCTTGATGTCGCCGCCGCAGAGAGAGGAAAAAGGGCCGCCGCCGCAAACGCGAAAGCGGCCCAGGCGGGAGGATTATCGCGTCCCGGCCTTCACGCCAGCGATGGTGGCGTCGACATTTGCCTTGTCGATGATGCCTGGTCCCGTAAGGATCTCGCGGGTGGGCACCGACAAACCATAGTTGACGTGGCCATTCAGGATCGCAACGGCCAGGTATCCCTGCAGGTAGCCTTGCTGATCGATCGCGCAGGCCTGCTTGCCATCCTTGATGTTGTTCAGGATGGTTTCGTCAAAGTTCATGCCGCAGAGTTGCACTTTCCCGACCTTGCCGGCCTGCGTAAGACCGTTCATGGCGGAGTTGGCGTCGACGTTGCCGATCGTAAAGACAGCGTTCACATCCTGGTGCTGCAGCAGATAGGCTTTCACCGCCTGCGCGACGGCCGTGGCCGAGCCGAAGGATGTAGCAGGCAATGGCAGGACGTCGGCTTCGCCGCCGCCATTGGTCATGCCTTCCTTGAAACCGCCGCAGAAGGCCTCGATGTTGGCGGCGCCTGGCAGCGTGTTGATGCAGACGCCCTTCTTGTTGCCGCCCTTGGCAAGGTACTCGCCAGCCGCGACACCGCCCTTGTAATCGTCCGAGCCGACATAGTTCATGGCGCCAAGACGATCGGCCGCTTTCAGCCCGCCGGCATTGTAGATGAGCAGCGGAATGCCAGCATCCCTGACAGCCTTGAACGCAGGGTCCATCGCTTCCGGCACCCAGTCCGGGCCGACAATGGCGTCCGCCTTCTGGTCGATGGCTTGGCGGATCAGTTCGGCGGCGTCGACGCCTAGATTGTCGTAGTTCTGCGGCCCGAGCCAAGTGACCTTGCCACCCTGAGCCTCGACCACCTTGCCGGCGTCTTCGGCGCCGCGCTTGACGATCGACCAGAACGGATCGTCGGGCTTGCCGCCGACGACGAAGATGTTGGCGGCAAGCGTCGCGCCGGTGCTGAAGCCGACCAGCACCGCTGTCGACACAAGCATCTTGAAAAGCTTCATGGTTTTTCCTCCCAGATTAACCCGTAGGGTTTCGACAAAAGTCTTCCTGTTCCAGGCCCGCTCCTCACGGACTCAGCCGAAACAGCGCTTGGTTTCGTTATTCGGCCGGCATTCCAGACGCTGGATCGCCGCGGCCTTCCTGTCGGCTCCGTACCTTTTCCTTTTTCTTGCGAAAGCGGGTCTTCATGACTTCGTCGGCTTCCTTACTTCCGTCGTGCCAAGTGCCGAACAGCTTATCGAGGGGCACAAGCCCGTCGCCGCCGTAATTCACCTCGAAGTATTTGTGGTGCAGGTAATGCACGTAAGAATGGCTATCGAGATTGATCTTGTCGGTGATTTCAAACGTCTCGAAGCCGAGATGGCCGTTGACCGCGCCGAAGCCCGCTCCATGCAGCGTGAAATAGGCGCAGACCGGGTTGGACGGGATCAACAGGTGCAGCCAGGCTTCGGCATGATAGAGGAAGCCCTCAACCGGATGCATCGACAGCGACGACCACGGGCTCGGATTGATCGAATTGTGGTGGACCGAGTGCACCCATTTGTAGAGCGGAGGCCAATGGATCGCCCGGTGCAGGAAGAAGAAATAGACCTCATGCACGGCAGGCGCGATAAGCACCAGGAACGACAGGTAAAGCCAGTTCGTGGTCCATGGCAGCCAGACCGCCCAGCTGTTGGCATAGACCCACAACATCACGATCTCGACTACCGTCCACAGTGGTATGGTGACGAAAAACGAGCGGGCGAAATTGTCGATGTTCTGGCTTTGAAACCAGAACACATCGGACGGCGCGTCCGAGGGAAACTTTGGATTGTACTTGAAGCGGTTCTGTTGTTTGCGCTGGACATAGTAGCGCAGCTCGAAGAAGCCGTAGAAAAGAAAAATCCCAGCGGCGTTGAGGCCGTATAGCCAAAGGTAGTTTAGCAGCGAAAGGCTCGCGAGGCTCTGCCAGCTCGGGATCAGCAGGTTGACCCAAATGAGCGACGTGGCGAGGTGGAAGGTATTCCACGGCCAGAAGAATTCAGGAATCCAGGCCAAGACCTTTTTCGCATTGAACGGACGGTGCCAGATCGGTGCCGGCGCGGCGCGCAGGTGCGGGGCCCAATTGCCGCGCTTGTCGCGTGTTCCATACTGAAGGTCATCCATCATAACAGCGCCTCCTCGCCCGGTTCATTCTGGGGTTCGGACCCCGCCCCAGGGCTCAGCCGATCGAGCCCCTATTCGGCGCAATTCATATCGGAGGGTTGATATTCGGAGAAGCTAGAAATAATATCAAAATTGCATTTGTATCATTTAGCTTCAATCATGATGATACAGCCAAGGGACGGGTTTGGTGAAGCGGCCGACAATCCAAGATCTGGCTACCGCGGCAGGCGTATCGGTGGCGACTGTGAACAGAATTTTGGGTGGCACCGTTTCCGTGCGGCCGAAAACTATCCAACGCGTCCAGAGCGCTGCGGAAGAAATTGGCTTTTACGGGATCGGCGCAATCGACGATCGGGCCCGTAAAATATCGCCGCATTACCGATTGGGTTTCCTGCTCCAGCAGTCGACCCGTGACCTCTACCAGTTGTTCGGGAAGAAGATCGTTACCGCCTGTCGCGAGCGTCGGGACGAGGTCATCGACCCTGTCGTCGACTTCGTCGATATTTTGACGCCGGATACTATTTCGAACCGCCTTATCGCGCTCGGCGAGAAATGCGACGCCGTCGCGGTGGTCGCGGCGGATCACCCGATCATTGGCCAAGCCATCCGTTCCCTGAAGGAGATGGGAAAACCAGTTGTTTCCTACATCACGGATCAGTCGGCGCCTGAAAGGGCGGCCTATGTGGGCACGGACAACTGGAAGCTGGGGCGTACAGCTGCATTTTTGATTGCCCAAACCACCCACGGTCCTGGTCGAATTGCGGTTTTCATTGGCAACCATCGATATCAGTGCCAGGACGTCTCAGACGCCAGCTTCCGTTCGTATTTGCGCGAACACGCTCCACGGCTCACGGTGGAGGAAAGCCGCCCAACCCACGAGGAATCGAATGAGGCTTACCGAATGGTCGCCGAGTTGCTTAAGACAACCGCCGATCTCGTGGGAATTCTGATCGTCGGCGGCGGAATTACCGGTGTCCTTCGTGCATTGAGAGAGGTCCCTTCGGAAAGGCGTTCGGGCATCAGGGTAGTATGCCGCGACATTGGTCCTGAGACTCGCAGGGGATTGTCGGAAGGGTTAATCACTGCAGCTCTCTGTCACCCGCTTGAGGCGACCTCCGCCCTTCTCGTGCAGACCATGATCGATGTCAGCGGACCACAAGCACCGCTCGCAACTCTTCAACGGTCCATACCGTTCGAAATAGTCACGCCGGAGAATATCTGAGGGTGGCTGCTAGGTCACACTCGGACATCTGATTAGGAGTCTGCTTTCAGGTGACTGGCGGCTTCTGGCCTGAGAGGTCCATGTCCGGACGTTCAGATCTTAAGGCTTGAGGCTGGAACCGGTCCAGTTGGAGATACATAGGGAACAACCGTGCAATGGTTGAATTGTCGACGAAAGCACCGGACTATCCGAGAGTTTGGCTCGCCAGAGCATAGGTCTTCGGCGTAGCCGAGCCGCCGACGGAGAAATCGGCGAGGCGTTTGCCCAGCGACATGGTCAGCACCGTATCGAAGACCGGCATTCCGGCGTTCGAGAGAAAGGCGGCGAACTCGCCGCTGTCCATGTGGGTGTCGACCCGAAGGAAAGACCCCGAATGGTCGGCGACGTGCGGCCGCACGATAGCTACGGCGTCGGTATCGCTTTCGGCCACGACCGGTCCCACCACGTGGCCGCGCCCGAACGGCCGGCAGAGCGCGAAGGCGCTCAGCCTGTCGCCCTTGAAAAGCCCATAGCCGGCCGAATGCGCGAAGAGCATTTCAATAAGCCGCGTCCGCTTCACGCCAAAGCCGGCCGCGTCGAGCGCGATCCCTGCCGGAATATCGCTTGCCGCCAAAGCCCGGATGTCGCCGCGCGCGCCCGGCTCACTATCCGTTGTTGGTATGCGGGCTATGCCCTGGCATTGATAGACGGTCTTCTCAGGCTGGAAGTCGAGCGAAAGGTAGAGCCGCCTTGCCGCCCTGGTCGCGTTGAGGCGCAGGTCGCGCCCTGCGACCTTCTCGAAGACCCGCTGCATCAGCCATTGCCCCGCACCGAGCGTCTGCAGTCGCGGCGAGGTGATGACCATTCCAACGGTCGCGAAATCGGCGCCATGCGCGAACCACATGGCCGAGCCCAGAACACGGCCAATCTCATCAAGCGCCACGAGCCCTTGCCCCACTTCGCGCAGGAACTGCCAGTCTTCGGCTCGGTGCGGCCATCCCACGGATAGGGAGTGCGCGTGCAACCGGTCGAGTTCGATGCCCTCGATGTCGCCGATGCGCATCAAGAAGGCATCGATTTTGAAACTTCCGGACGGCTTCAATTTCATGCCTCAGAACGATTGCATAACGGGTGACACACAATGGCCGCCCGCCCCTGCCAACGCTAGACAACCAGGTCGATACGATTTGCTCGAAAGGCGCGCGCCAACGCAAGATTCGACTGAAACATTTCCGCTTTCAGCACGCAATCGCGAAAGAAGCCGCACATGCTGTTCCAAGTTGTTGCAGCATACGGTCGACGGCACCCATCCGGCGCAACCGAAATCCGTTGAGGGCTGGAATGGACGTCTTTGATATCCTCGACCGTCTCATCGCCTTTCCATCGGTCGCTGGCAAACCCAACGGTGATATCGCCGGCTGGATCGAAACCTATCTCATGGAACATGGGACGCAGGTCACCGTCCTCCCCGGACCGGAAGGCGATCGTTCCAATCTTTTCGCGACGATCGGCCCTGCTGATGCCCCCGGCTACATACTGTCCGGCCACATGGACGTCGTCCCCGCCGCCGAGCCGCAATGGACCTCGGCCCCTTTCGCGCTGCGGCAGGAGGGCGAAAGGCTCTACGGACGCGGCACCACCGACATGAAAGGGTTTCTTGCCGCGGTGCTCGCGGCTGTGCCTGCACTGACGGGACTGCGCCTCGCCAGGCCGATCCATCTCGCCTTCTCCTATGACGAGGAGGTGGGGTGCCGCGGCGTACCGCATCTGATTGCCCGCCTGCCTGCCCTTTGCGCGAAGCCGCTCGGCGTCATCGTCGGCGAGCCGAGCGCCATGCGCGCCGTGTGCACCCACAAGGGCAAGGCCGCCGCCCGCGTGACGATCAACGGGCGCTCCGGCCATTCCTCGCGGCCCGATCTCGGGCTCAACGCTATCCATGCCATGGCCGAGGCGCTGAGCGCGGCCGTGAGCGAAGCCGAGCGGTTGACGCATGGTCCGTTCGACCCTGCCTTCGAGCCGCCCTACTCCTCGCTGCAGGCGGGCGTGGTGGCAGGCGGACAGTCAGTCAACATCATTCCAGACACCTGCACTTTGGACCTGGAGGCGCGCGCCATACCCGGCGTCGATCCGGCCAGCCTGCTTGCGCCCGTCAAAGCGCAGGCAGAGGTTCTTACGGCCGACGGCTTCCGGGTCGAATGGACGCCGATCAGCGCCTATCCGGCGCTATCGCTTCCGCGAGACGCGGCGCTGGCGACCCTGATGGGCGAGTTGACCGGCGAAGCGCCGCTCGGCGCCGTCAGCTACGGCACGGAGGCCGGCCTGTACCAAGCCGCCGGCTTGGACGCGATCATCTGCGGCCCAGGCGACATTGGCCGCGCCCACAAGCCGGACGAGTACATCCTTGCGAGCGAACTCGCCGCCTGCCAGCGATTGATCGGGGCGCTGGGCACGCGCTGCGCGTCGTGACGAGGCAACCACGATGACATTCCTGTTCAATTCCGATGCGCGCCGCGGTGCCGTCTTCGCCGAGGCGTTCGCGGGGGAACTACCGGACGTCCCCTTCACGATCGATGCCGCAACAGTCGATCCCGACGCCGTGCGTTACCTGATCAGCTGGACCGTGCCGGACAACCTCGCCCGCTACAGGAACCTGGAAATCCTGTTTTCCATCGGCGCCGGCGTCGACCAGTTTCGCCTCGATGCGGTGCCTCAAAACGTGAAGGTCGTGCGTATGATCGAGGAAGGCATCGCGCGCATGATGCAGGAATATGTGACGCTGGCCGTGCTCGCGCTCCACCGCAACCTGCCGGCCTATCTGGCGCAGCAGCGCGCCGGCCAGTGGAACGATATCGCGCAACTTCAGGCCCGGTCGCGCCGGGTCGGCGTGCTCGGCCTCGGACAGCTTGGCCAGGCCGTCCTGGACAGGTTGAAGCCCTTCGGATTCCCGCTTGCCGGCTGGAGCCGCTCGCCGCGACGGATCGAGGGCGTTACCTGTAATCATGGCGAGCTCGGGCTGGAACAGATGCTCGCGGCCAGCGACATACTGGTCTGCCTGCTGCCGCTGACCGAGGAGACGCGTGGGTTCCTCAATGCCGACCTGTTCGCGAGATTGCCCAAGGGCGCGGCTCTCGTCCACACTGGGCGCGGACCGCAGCTCGACCATAAAGCGCTTGTCGCCGCGCTGGACAGCGGCCATCTGTCGTCGGCGATGATTGACGTGACGGATCCCGAGCCGCTGTCCGCTGGCCATCCGTTCTGGTCGCATCCGAAGATCATCCTGACCCCGCATGTCGCCAGCGTCACCCAGCCCGCGACTGCCGCGCGCGCCGTAATCGACAACATCAGGCGCCACCGCGCCGGACTCGATCCCATCGGGCTCGTCGACCGCTCGCGCGGCTATTAAAACCTCAACTGGAAGGACTATACCTTGCTCCTGCTCAAGACCGTCGACACCAATCCAGCCTTTTCACCGCGCGAATCCAAGGCGTTGCCCGAACGGCTGATTGCCGGCAATCCCGCCTTCAAGACCTGGGCACAGGACGTGGCCAGGGACGACCTCGTCCATACCGGCATCTGGGAGGCGACGCCTGGGGAGACGCGCTCGATCAAGGGGGAGACCTTCGAGTTCTGTCACATCCTCTCCGGCATGGTCGAAATCACCCCCGACGGCGGCAAGCCGGTGACCTACCGCGCCGGCGACAGCTTTGTGATGAAGCCTGGCTTCACCGGAGTTTGGAAGACCATCGAAACGGTGCGCAAGATCTACGTAACCGTGGGGTAGAGGGCGTGGGCGACAGGCGCCGACCTGCGCGGAAGATTTTGCCGTCCCCCGCGCCCAGCACGCAACATTCGTCGGCGACGGGCCGCCGAACAGCGCAAGCTGCGTGCTGGCACGCGCTACGCTCCGGTCAATGCAGGAAAGTGGTCGCCCATGAGCCTAAGCTTCGATCCGGATACAGTTCCCTTCCCCGTTGGGCATTTCATTGGCGGAGAGCTGATCGCGGCCGAGGGTGCGATCGAGATGCGCCGACCGTCCGACGGCAAGTCATACACCGCCTGCCCCATTGCCGGCAGCGACATCGTCGCCCGCGCGGTAGAGAGCGCCAAAGCCGCACTGAAGTCCAGCAACTGGGGCGGCATTCGGCCTCGCGAACGCACCAAGGCGCTCCAGGCCTGGGCAGACCTGATCGAGGTGGAAGCCGAAACGCTCGCCAGGATCGAGGCCATGAGCTCGACCCGGCCCGTGGGACAGCTCATCGCCGGCGACATCGCCGTCACCGCCGAGCAGATCCGCTTCTTCGCCGAGTTCGCCGACAAGGAAGGCAGCGAGCTCGTGCCGACCGACGATGCCAGCCTCGGCATGATCATGAGCGAACCCTATGGCGTGGTCGGCGCGATCACACCGTGGAACTTTCCCATTTCCATGGCCGGCTGGAAGCTCGGCCCGGCGCTGGCCGCCGGCAATGCCGTCGTGCTGAAGCCCTCCGAGATGACGCCCTTCTCGGCAGTCTACATGGCGCAGCTCGCCGTCAGAGCAGGCTTGCCGGCCGGGCTCATAAACATCGTGCTCGGCGACGGCCCGACGACCGGCACGGTGCTCACCGGCCATCCAGAGATCGCCAAGGTCAGCTTCACCGGCTCGACCCGCGCCGGCTCGGCCATCATGGAGAATGTCGCGCGCACCGGCGTCAAGCCGATGACGCTGGAGCTCGGCGGCAAAAGCCCGCAGCTCGTCTTTGCGGATGCCGATCTCGACAAGGCGGCGACAGCGATCGCCGGCAGCGTCACCTTCAACGCCGGCCAGGCCTGCGTCGCCGGCACGCGCCTGATTGTCGAGAAGACCGTTGCGGACAGGCTGACGGCCGCGATTCTGGAGCGGATGAAGGCGGTGCGCCCGGGCCCTACCTGGGACGAGGCGACGCACTATTCGCCCATTATCTCAGACAGGCAACGGACACGTGTCGATGGCATCGTGCGGGCCGCCATCGAGGCCGGCGGCGAATGCCTGACCGGCGGCGGGGCGATGGAGAACCCCGGCTATTTCTACGAGCCGACGCTGATTGCCAATGTCGACCAGGCCAATCCGGCGATCGTCGAGGAGATCTTCGGTCCGGTCCTGACCGTCCAGACCTTCGAGACCGAGGACGAGGCGCTGGCGCTCTCCAGCCATCCGACCTACGGCTTGGCTTCCGGCCTGTTCACCGCCGACCTGTCCCGCACGATCCGCATCGCGCGCAAGCTCGAAGCGGGCACCGTCTGGGTCAACCGCTACAGCCGCTCGCGCGACCACATCCTGCCGACCGGCGGCTACAAACGCTCCGGCATCGGCAAGGACCTTGGCCGCGAGGCCTATCTCGCCAATCGCAGGACCAAAAGCGTCCTGGTCAGCCTCTAGAGAGATGCCGATGAAGTCCTATTCGATCGCCCTGATCCCCGGTGACGGCATCGGCAGCGATGTGACCGCCGCCGCGTGGACGGTGCTGGAAACGGTGGCCACGCAGTCCGGCTTTGCGCTAGGGGCAACCGAATTTCCCTGGTCCTGCAAATTCTACAAGGAAACCGGCCGCATGATGCCGGCGGATGGCATTGAGACCCTGCGCGGCTTCGACGCCATCCTGCTCGGCGCGGTCGGCTGGCCGGCGGAGGTGCCGGATTCCGTCTCGCTCCACGGCCTGCTGCTGCCAATCCGCAAGGCATTCGTGCAGTACGCCAACATACGGCCGCACCGCCTGCTTCCCGGCGTCACGGGACCGTTACGGGCGGAAAACTTTGACATCCTGTGCATCCGCGAGAACACCGAAGGCGAATATTCCGGCGCCGGCGGGCGCGTGCATCAAGGCACTGCGGACGAGGTCGCCGTAGAGACCTCGATCTTCACCCGCGCCGGCGTGGAGCGCATCCTTCGCTTCGGCTTCGAGCAGGCACGGGCACGGCGGGGCAAGCTTGCGTCCGTCACCAAATCCAATGCGCAGAAATATTCTATGGTGTTCTGGGACGAGATCACGCGAAAGCTCGCCGCGGAATACTCCGACGTCGCCGTGACCAGCTATCATGTCGATGCGCTTGCCGCGCGCATGATCATGGCACCGGAAAGTCTGGACGTGGTCGTCGCGTCCAATCTCTTCGGTGACATCCTGACCGATATCGGCGCAGCGATCCAGGGCGGGCTGGGCTACGCCGCCTCCGCCAACATCAACCCCGACCGCTCGGCGCCATCCATGTTCGAGCCGGTGCACGGCTCCGCGCCTGACATCGCCCATCTCGGCATCGCCAATCCGATCGCCGCCATCTGGTCCGGCGCCATGATGCTCGATCATCTCGGCGAAAAGGCTGCGGGCGGCCGTGTCATGAAGGCGCTCGAGGCGACGACCGCCAGAGGCATCGGCACCATTGCCGGCAAGGACCGGACGGAGGCCATCACGGCCACCGTCATCGCGGCACTCACCTGATTGCAAGGTCGATTTCGATGAAAAACTTGAAGGACAAAACTCTTTTCCGCCAGGCAGGCCTGATCGGTGGCGAATGGGTCGGGGCCGGCTCCGGCAGAACGGTCGATGTCGTCGATCCGGCGACGCAGACCGCGATCGGCGCGGTGCCCGACATGGCCGGCTCCGAGACCCGCGCGGCCATTGACGCGGCGGCTTCCGCCTATCGGGATTGGCGGAAAAAGACCAACGCCGAACGCGCTGGCCTCCTGGAAGCTTGGCACGGCCTGATGCTCACCCATCTGGACGATCTGGCACTGATCCTGACAACGGAACAGGGCAAGCCACTGGATGAGGCCAGGGGCGAGATTCGTTATGGCGCATCCTTCGTCAAATGGTTCGCCGAGGAGGCGCGCCGCATCAACGGCCACACCATCCCGGCGCCAACATCCGACCGCCGCATCATCGTGTTGAAGGAACCGGTCGGGGTGTGCGGCATCATCACGCCGTGGAATTTCCCGAATGCGATGATCACCCGCAAGGTCGCGCCGGCGCTCGCTGCCGGCTGCACCGTGATCGTCAAGCCGTCCGAGTTCACGCCCTATTCGGCGCTGGCGCTCGGCGTGCTCGCCGAACGGGCGGGCATTCCCGCCGGGGTCATCAATATCGTCACCGGCATGCCGGCCGAGATCGGCAACGAGATCATGGCGAACGAGACCGTGCGCAAGATCTCCTTCACCGGCTCGACGCGAGTCGGCTCGCTGCTGATGCGCGGGGCGGCCGACAGCGTGAAGCGGCTCAGCCTGGAGCTCGGCGGCAATGCGCCCTTCATCGTCTTCGACGACGCCGACCTCGACCTCGCCGTCGAGGGCGCGCTCGCCTCGAAGTTCCGCAATGGCGGTCAGACCTGCGTTTGCGCCAACCGCATCCTCGTCCAGGCCGGCGTCTACGAAACTTTCGCCGCGAGGCTTTCCGCCCGCGTCAACGCCATGACAGTCGGGCCAGGCACACAGCCCGGCGTCACCATCGGGCCGATGATCAACATGGCAGCGGTCGAGAAGATCAACCGGCACGTCGAGGACGCGCTCGCCAAAGGCGCCGCAATCGTCACGACGAGCCCGGCACTGCCGGAGGGAGCTCAGTATGTCGCGCCGCTGGTGCTGACGGGCGCGACAAAGGATATGCAGCTCGCCGGCGAGGAGACCTTTGGTCCGGTCGCGCCGCTTTTCCGCTTCGAGACGGAAGAGGAGGCAATCGCGCTGGCCAACGGCACGCCCTATGGGCTTGCCTCCTACTTCTACACCGAAAACCTGCAACGCGCCTGGCGTGTCGGCGAGGCACTGGAGTTCGGCATGGTCGGGCTCAACACCGGCTCGGTGTCGATGGAGGTGGCACCCTTCGGCGGCGTCAAGCAGTCCGGCCTCGGGCGCGAGGGGGCACAGGCCGGCATCGAGGAATATCTCGAGATGAAGAGCTTCCATATCGGCGGGCTGGGCTGAGGCCCGGCCGCGCCGGATTGCTGATTACCGTATCCGGTCGAGCGCCTTGTAGTAGAGCCCGACCATCGGCAGGAACCAGGGCTTGCCCGAGTAGCCTGGAATAGATGGCCACTCGAGCCCCCTCATCGGATTGCGGTCCTCGCGGCCAAGCATGGCGTCGGCCAGGATCATGCCGAGATGGGTGGAAAGCTGCGCGCCGTGGCCGGAATAGCCCATCGCGTACCAGGCTCCGTCCTGGTAGCCGGCGCGCGGGAAACGGTCCTTGGTCATATCGACCAGCCCGCCCCAGCAATAGTCGATCTCGATCTTGGCGAGTTGCGGGAAAATCGCGGCGAGGCCCGCCTGCAATATCTGTCCGCTCTTGGCGTCGGAGCGCTGGTCGGATGTCGCCGAAAAGCGCGCGCGGCCGCCGAAGATCAGGCGCTTGTCCGGCGAAAGCCGGAAATAGTTGCCGATGTTCATCGAGGTCACGCATGTCCGGTTGCCAGGCATGGTCGCTGCGATCTCGGCATCGCTCAACGGTCTGGTGGCGATTATGAAGCTGCCGACGGAGATGATCCTGCGGCGGAAATAGCCGAAATTCGGCGTGGTGTAGGCCCCGGTCGCCACCAGCAAATTGTCGGCGCTGATCCGGCCGCGGGAGGTGGTGATCTGATGCCTGTTGCCGGCCTGCTTGCGGTCAGTCACCACTGCGTTCTCGTGGATGACGGCGCCGTGGCGGACGGCGGCCGTGGCGAGGCCGGCCACATAGCGGCCCATATGCATCATGGCGCTCTTCTTCGACAGCATCGCGCCATGGAAGGGAGAGCCGATCTCGGACTTGAGATCGGTCGCCGACAGCAGCGCCGTGTCCGGATCCACCTCGGCATGAATGGCTTCGAAGTTGCGCGCGATCGCTTCGAAATGCTGCGGCTTGGAGGCGAGTTTCAGCTTGCCGGCGCGGCGGAAATTGCAATCGATGCCTTCCTCGGCGACCAGCGCCTCGATAGTGTCGATGGAACTGTCCAGCGCGCGGTAAAGTGCGATCGCCCGTTCCTTGCCGAGCTCCGCCTTGGCCGAAAGGTAGCTATGCGCAAGGCCGTTGTTCAGGTGCCCGCCATTGCGCCCCGACGCGCCCCAGCCCACCCGCTCCGCTTCCAGCACTGCCACCTTCGCGCCCGCCTTCGCCAGATGGCGCGCGGCGGCGAGACCGGTGAAGCCGCCGCCGACGATGGCGGCGTCGTAGTGCCCCTGGACCGGGCCTTGCGCGCCGCCGGAAAAGACTGGGGCGGTATCGTGCCAGTAGGAGACCAACTTCATCGGCATCCTGCCTGTCTCAAAGCCCGACCACGCTCGGAAGACTCGAAATATCGGCGATCTCGACATAGCCGTAATACGGGTTGGCCGGTTCGTGGCCGCGATTGACCCAGACCTTGTTCTTGATGCCGAGGTCGTGTGCCGACATCAGGTCGTAGCGGAACGACGACGAACAGTGAAGCACCTCTTCCGGGCCGCAGCCCAGCATGTCGAACATATACTCGAACGTCCTGAAGCGGGGTTTGTAGGCCTGCGCCTGTTCGGCCGTGTAGACGGTATGGAATGGCGCGCCGAGCTTTTCGACATTGGACATGATCTGCGCGTCCATGGCGTTGGAGAGGATGACCAGCGGGATTTCCTTGGCGACCTTCGCCAAGCCGGCCGGGACGTCAGGATGCGGCCCCCAGGTCGGGACGCGCTCATAGACCATTCTGGCGTCCTCGGCGCTGAAGGCGACGCCGTTGCGCTTGCAGGCGCGTTCGAGCGCGTTGTGGACGACATCGGCATAGGGCTTCCAGTCACCCATGATCTCGTCGAGCCGGTAGGCCGCGAAGTTCTTGATGAACTCCTGCATGCGCGGTTCGTCGAGACGGCTGCCGTAGAGATCGCGCGCCGCTTCCGCCATCTGGAAGAAGGTCAACGTGCCGTAGCAGTCGAAGGTGATGTATTTGGGCCTGAAGGAAGCCATGTCCGTCGATCTCCGGTGGAAGCACATCCGCATTCGGGATGCCTGATCATATGCCGGCACACGGCGAGTCACCTGACCGAAATGAACCTCCCGAAAGCAGAAAGTTCCGTATCCGCCATCCCGTTTGGCACGCTGTAGCATCTTGCCTGGCGATGGCAGCGCGGTTTCGTGGCGTGGCGCGTTCGCTTCGGATGGCGCCGGCACAAGATGCGGCGCGCCCGTCGCGCTACGGCGAAAGATACTGCCAAAGCCGAGGTCTTCAGACGATCTGCTGCGCGCCGATGGCCGAAACTTGGCATCAGACGAAAGGACGCTCAATGCAGCAGGGCGAGATCGAACTCCAGGCCTTCCGGCCCGACCACATCGAGGGCGCGGTGGCGCTTTCCCGCCAGGAGAAATGGCCGCATCGGCAGCAGGACTGGCAGATGGCTCTGCAGCTTTCGAGCGGCGCGGTCGCGCTCGACGACCAGGGCCGCGTCGCCGGAACCATCCTGGTCACGCCCTACGGCAAGGACTGCGCCATGATCAACATGGTGATCGTCGACAGGAACGCGCGGGGCAAGGGGCTCGGGCGCCGTCTCATGGAGCAAGCCTTCACCCTCGCGGGCGAACGTCCGCTGCGGCTCGTCGCGACGACCGACGGCATGCCTCTTTATCAGAAGCTGGGCTTCGTGCCCTCCGGCACCATCATGCAGCATCAGGGCAAGGTCACCAAGCTTGAGGCGCCCGACGGCGTGGACGCAGCAAGCGCCGATAACCTGCCGGAAATCAAGGCGCTGGACCGCGGTGCCTATGGCGCCGACCGTGAAGCCCTGATCGATGCGCTGGCCGAGCGCGGCCAATTCGCCGTGATCCGCCGCAACGGGGCCATCGAGGCCTATGCCGCGATCCGACCGTTCGGACGCGGCGAGGTGATCGGTCCGGTCATCGCGGGAAGTGCTGACGCCGCGAAGGCCCTGATCGCGTTCTTCGCCGCGACCCGCCCCGGCGCCTTCCTGCGTGTCGATACCGACAGCAGGACCGGCATTGCCGGCTGGCTCGAGGAAATCGGCCTCGCCCATGTCGGCGGCGGGGTGGCCATGGACCGTCCGCCCAAGAAAGATTCTGGACAGTCCAGGCCAAAAATTTTCGCCCTCGCCAACCAGGCGCTTGGCTAGTCCGGAGGACAACAATGCTCGCCAATTCCCTGATCGAACTCGACCGCGCCCATCTCATCCATCCGGTCGCCTCCTATCGCGGCCATGAGGCGGTCGGCGTACGCGTGCTGAAATCGGCCAAGGGCGTCACCGTGACCGATGCGTCCGGCCGGCAACTTCTCGACGGTTTCGCGGGATTGTGGTGCGTCAACGCCGGCTATGGCCACGACAGCATCGTCGAGGCGGCAGCCCGGCAGATGCGCGAACTCCCCTACGCCACCGCCTATTTCGATCTCGGCTCGGAGCCGGCCATCCGGCTCGCCTCGGAACTGGCCGAGCGCGCCCCAGGCGACCTCAACCACGTCTATTTCACGCTCGGGGGGTCGGACGCGGTCGACAGCACGATCCGTTTCGTCCGCTACTACTGGAATGCCAGGGGCGAGCCGAAACGCGATCAGTTCATTTCCATCGAGCAGGGTTATCACGGCTCGTCGGTGGTCGGCGCGGGCCTGACCGCCCTGCCCGCCTTTCATGCCGGCTTCGGCATTCCCTTCGAATGGCAGCACAAGATCCCTTCCCCCTATCCCTACCGCAACCCGGTCGGCGAGGACGGCAACGCGATCATCGCCGCATCGCTCGCCGCACTGAGGGCCAAGATCGAGGATCTCGGGCCGGAGCGGGTCGCCGCCTTCTATGCCGAGCCGATCCAGGGCTCGGGCGGCGTCATCGTCCCGCCGAAAGGCTGGATCAAGGCCATGCGCGAACTCTGCCGGGAGTACGGCGTCCTGTTCATCGCCGATGAGGTGATCACCGGCTTCGGCCGCACCGGGCCCCTGTTTGCCTGCACGGACGAGGACATCGTTCCCGATTTCATGACGACCGCGAAGGGCCTGACCTCGGGCTATGTTCCGATGGGCGCGGTGTTCATGGCCGACCATGTCTACGAGGTCATCGCCGATGGCGCGGGCGCCTCGGCGGTCGGCCACGGCTATACCTATTCCGCCCACCCGGTCAGCGCCGCCGTCGCCCTCGAAGTTTTGAAGCTCTACGAAGACGGTCTTCTGGAGAACGGCATCAAGGCCGGCGCCCGCCTGATGGCTGGCCTGTGGGGCTTGCGCGATCACCCGTTGGTCGGCGATGTGCGCGGTCGCGGCATGCTCGCGGCGATCGAACTGGTCGTCGACAAAGAGAAGAAGACGCCGCTTCCGGCGTCGGCCATGCCGGCGCGGCGGGTCTTCGACAGGGCATGGGACAACGGCCTCATCATCCGTGCGTTTGCGCATGGGGTTATCGGCTATGCACCCCCGCTGTGCTGCACAGACAGCGACATCGACGTGATCGTCGAGCGCACGCGCCGAACGCTCGACCAGACGCTCGAGGACCCGGATGTTCGCCAGGCCCTGCCATGACGAGCAGCGAATATTTCGTGTCTCGAAATATCGCCGGGGCAGATGATTTCGCAATTTTGTGCCGCCCCCTTACGCCTTTTCGGCGAATCCAGCGCGGGGGAAGTGCCAGACTGCTCTTAAGACAAGGCCAGAAGACCCGAATTTCCGGGCCTTTGAAAAGGCCGACGCCCCGGACAGCACGGAATTTTGTTCTGTTCAGCACGATTAATTCGGCCGCGCGCAGAGGAGAGCCAGTCTTGGCCAGGGGCTTCAGCGAATTCAAATATATGACCTTCGACGTTGTCGGCACGCTGATCGACTTCGAAGGCGGCATTACGACCTGCATGGCCGGGATTGCCGCCGAGGCCGGCGTTGCCATCGATGGCGAAGCCGCGCTGGCTCTGTACCGGCAGGCTCGCTACATGCCCGATGCGGGCCTGTTTCCCGACGATCTCGTGCGTGTCTACATGGTTATCGCGCCACAGCTCGGCCTGCCGGCCGAGGAGAAATATGGCGTCCGGCTGCGGGACTCCGCCAGTGCCTGGCGAGGTTTCCCCGACAGCGCGGCGGCATTGGCCGAGCTTGCGAAGTCACACAAGCTGATTGCCATGACCAATGCCCGGCGCTGGGCGCTCGATCATTTCGAGAAGCAGCTCGGATCACCCTTCTTCGCCACCTTCACGGCCGACGATACCGGCACGGAAAAACCCGACCCTGCTTTCTTCCAGAAGGTCTTCGATTTCGTGGCCTCTCGCGGCGACAGCAGGGACGACATCCTGCATGTGGCGCAAAGCCAGTATCACGACATCGGCATCTCCCGGGCGCTCGGCATGACCAATTGCTGGATCGAGCGCCGGCACGCCCAGAAGGGCTATGGCGGCACGATCGAGCCCGAGCGCTTCACCGTACCAGACCACCACTTCACCTCGATGGCCTCCCTTGCAGCGGCCGTTCGGGAAAGCCTGAAGGAACGAACCTGAGCCAAAGCTCGGAAAGCCGCAGCAAGACGAGCATCCTGACCAAACAAACAGAAAGGGGAATGAACATGACCGACAAGATCACGAACTGGACCAGCGCAGACGATGCCATGGTCGAAAATGCCATTCGGCGGGGTGCAAGCCGCCGCGAACTTCTCAAGATGCTGTTGGCTGGTGGCGCCGCGGTTGCCGCGGGCAGCCTGGTGCTCGGCCGCGCCACCCAGGCTGTAGCCGCCACGCCGGTCTCCGGCGGAAATTTCAAAGCCGCCGGCTGGTCGTCCTCGACCGCCGATACGCTCGATCCGGCAAAGGCGTCGCTCTCCACCGACTATGTCCGCTGCTGCTCGCTTTACAACCGACTGACTTTCCTCGACAAGGATGGCGTCACGCAGATGGAGCTGGCCGAAAGCTTCGACAGCAAGGACGCCAAGACCTGGACCGTGAAGCTGCGCAAGGGCGTCACCTTCCACGACGGCAAGGACCTCACCGCCGACGACGTCGTCTTCTCGCTGAAGCGCCATCTCGACAAGTCGGTCGGTTCCAAGGTCGCCAAGATCGCGGCGCAGATGACCGGCTTCAAGGCGGTCGACAAGTCGACCGTGGAAATCACGCTCGCCGACCCGAATGCCGACCTGCCGACCATCCTGGCGCTGCACCATTTCATGATCGTCGCGGACGGCACCACGGACTTCTCCAAGGGCAATGGCACCGGCGCGTTCGTGCTGCAAACGTTCGAGCCTGGCGTGCGTTCGGTGGTCACCAAGAACAAGAACTACTGGAAATCGGGCAAGCCCTACCTGGATTCGTTCGAATTCATCGCCATCAGTGACGACAGCGCCCGCGTCAACGCGCTCTTGTCCGGCGACATCAGCTTCGCCGCCTCGATCAATCCGCGCGCGATGAAGCTCATCAGCGGCCAGCAGGGCTTCGAAGTGTCGAAGACGACCTCGGGCAACTACACGGATCTCAACATTCGGCTCGATATGGACCCCGGCAGCAAGGCCGACTTCGTGGCCGGCATGAAATATCTCGTCAACCGCGAGCAGATCGTCAAATCGGCGTTGCGTGGCCTCGGTGAAATCGGCAACGACCAGCCCGTCTCGCCGGCCAATGTCTTCCACAACGCCGACGTCAAGCCGAAGGCTTTCGACCCGGACAAGGCGAAGTTCCACTTCCAGAAGGCAGGCCTGCTCGGCCAGTCCATCCCGGTGGTCGCTTCCGACGCCGCCACCTCGTCGATCGACATGGCTGTGATCATCCAGGCCGCCGGCGCGGATATCGGTATGAAGCTCGACGTCCAGCGCGTCCCGGCCGACGGCTACTGGGACAATTACTGGCTCAAGGCGCCAATCCATTTCGGCAACATCAATCCGCGCCCGACGCCGGACATCCTGTTCTCGCTCCTCTACGCATCCAACGCGCCGTGGAACGAAAGCCAGTACAAGTCCGAGAAGTTCGACAAGATGCTCATCGAGGCGCGCGGCCTGCTCGACCAGGCCAAGCGCAAGGAGATCTATGGCCAGATGCAGGCTATGGTCTCCGAGGAAGCCGGCACCATCATCCCGGCCTACATTTCCAATGTGGATGCCCTCTCCAGCAAGGTGAAGGGTTTGGAGGCGAACCCGCTCGGTGGCATGATGGGCTACGCAATGGCGGAATATCTCTGGCTCGAAGCCTGAGGGAAGCCAGCCGGGGGCCAGTCAGCCAGCCCCCGGCATTTCATTGCGCAAGATTGCTTGGCCGAACAACCGCAGGGAGCGCTTCCATGACGTCTGGGGTTCTCAACCTCGTGCTGAAGCGGCTGGGGATCGCGGCCGTCACGCTTCTGATCGTGCTGTTCGCCGTGTTCTTCGCCACCAGCATGCTGCCTGGCGACACCGCGTCGATCCTGCTTGGCCAGGCGGCGACTCCCGAAGCCGTCGCCGGCCTGCGCGAGGCCATGCATCTCAACGATCCGGCGATCCTTCGCTTCCTGCGCTGGCTTCTCGGCCTGCTCCACGGCGACCTCGGCACCTCCTATGCCAACCAGATGCCGGTCGCGGCGCTGATCGGCGGTCGCTTCGTCAACACCATGGAGCTTGCCGGCATCACCACCCTGCTCTCGGTGCCCCTGGCGCTGACGTTGGGTATCACCGCCGCCATGCTGCGCGGCTCCCTCTATGATCGCACCGTCACCGTCGTTTCGATCGGCGTCATCTCCGTGCCGGAATTCATGGTCGCGACCCTCGCCGTCCTGCTCTTCGCCGTTTATCTTAAATGGCTGCCGGCGCTGTCCTCGGTCAATGAGGCGCATACTCTGACCGACCTCGTGCGCATCTATGCAATGCCCGTGATCACGCTGACCTTCGTCATCTCCGCCCAGATGATCCGCATGACCCGCGCGGCGGTACTCGAAACGCTCTCCGCGCCTTATGTCGAGATGGCGCTTCTCAAAGGCGCCTCACGCGGCCGCATGGTGCTCAAGCACGCACTTCCCAACGCGCTCGGGCCGATCGTCAACGCGGTCGCGCTCTCGCTGTCCTATCTGGTCGGCGGCGTCATCATCGTCGAGACGATCTTCAACTATCCCGGCATCGCCAAGCTGATGGTCGATGCCGTCGCCACCCGAGACCTGCCGCTGATCCAGAGCTGCGCGATGATCTTCTGCCTCGGCTATCTCTTGCTCATCACCGCCGCCGATGTCGTCGCCATCATGTCCAACCCGAGGCTCAGATGACGGTTGCGCGCGCCACAACCTCCCGTCGGTCCTTCCTGGGCCACAGCTACAGTCTCGTGGGCATCGTGGCCGCTTTGGTCATCCTGGCTTGGACGCTCGTCGCGATCCTCGCGCCCTACATCATTCCTCATTCGATTGGAGACATCGTCGACGACGATTATTTCGGCCCGATGCGTCAGGGGTTATGGCTCGGCTCGGACTATCTGGGGCGCGACATGCTCTCGCGGGTGCTCATGGGTGCGCGCTACACCGTCGGCATATCGCTCGCCGCCGTCGCCATCGCCTGCTTCTCGGGCGTCGTGCTGGGGATGATCGCGGCCGTCACCGGCGGCTGGCTCGACACCTGCCTCAGCCGCTTCCTCGACGCCTTGAATTCCATTCCCAGCAAACTGTTCGGCCTTGTGGTCGTCGCCGCGGTCGGCTCGTCGATCCCGGCGCTGATCCTGACGCTGGCCGTCATCTATATACCAGGCGCCTACCGCTTCGCGCGGGCGCTCGCCGTCAACATCAACACCATGGATTTCATGACCGTCGCTCGCGTCCGTGGCGAGAGCATCGTCTATCTCATCGGGTCGGAGATCCTGCCCAATATCATCCGCCCGGTGCTCGCCGACTTCGGCCTGCGCTTCGTCTTCATCGTGCTCCTGCTCTCCGGCCTCTCGTTCCTGGGGCTCGGCTTGCAGCCGCCGCTCGCCGACTGGGGCGCGCTGGTGCGCGAGAACATCGGCGGCCTGCCCTTCGCGGCGCCGGCAGTCATCGTGCCTTCGCTGGCGATCGCCAGCCTCACCATCAGCGTCAACCTGCTGATCGACAACCTGCCGCAGAAGATCAGGGACAGGAACGCATGACCAATCTCGTCGAGGTCCGGAACCTGAGGATCGAGGCGACGACCGACGCCGGACGTGTCGTCGAAATCATCAAGGGCGTCAGTCTCGATATCGCCGACGGCGAGATCGTCGCCCTGATCGGCGAGAGCGGCTCCGGCAAGACAACGGTGGCGCTCTCGCTCATGGGGCACGCGCGACCGGGCTGCCGGATCACCGGTGGCGAGATCAATGTGAACGGCAAGAACATGGCCGCACTTTCCGAAAAGCAGCGCGCCAGGTTGCGAGGCACCGACATTGCCTATGTTCCGCAAAGTGCCGCAGCCTCGTTTAATCCCTCGTCGACCATCATGGAGCAGGTGATCGAGGTTACGCGCATCCACAGGCTGATGCCCCCCCAGAAGGCGCGAAAGCGGGCTGTCGAGCTGTTCAGGGCCTTGTCGCTGCCGGATCCGGAAGGGATCGGCGCCCGTTATCCGCACCAGGTTTCAGGTGGGCAATTGCAGCGGCTGTCGGCGGCCATGGCCCTTATCGGCGATCCCAAGCTGGTTATCTTCGACGAGCCGACGACGGCACTCGACGTGACGACGCAGATCGACGTGCTGAAGGCATTCAAGTCGGTCATGCGGGCGGGTGGGATAGCTGGAGTCTATGTTTCCCACGATCTCGCCGTCGTCGCCCAGATCGCCGACCACATCGTCGTGCTGAAGGGCGGCGAAGTGCAGGAGACCGGCAGCACGGTTCAGATTCTTTCGGCTGCCCAGCACGCCTACACGCGCGAACTGCTTGCTGCCTTCGAACCGAAGCCGCGGCAAGCGCATGCGGACGCAGATGCCGGCGCGAAGCCGTTGCTGCGCATCGACAATGTGACGGCCGGCTATGGCGCGCTGCGAGATGACGGACTGCCACTTATCCGGGCCGTCGATTCCGTCAGCCTCGTCGTCAAGAAAGGGCGCAACCTCGGCGTCATCGGCGAATCCGGCTGTGGAAAATCGACGCTCGCGCGCGTCATCGCCGGCATTCATCCGGCCGCGGCCGGCGACATCATCTTCGACGGCAAGCAACTGCAGCGTGCCGCAGGCAAACGCAGCCAGGACCAGCTGCGCGAGATGCAGATCGTGTTCCAGTATGCCGACACCGCGCTCAATCCAGCCAAGCCGATCGAAGACATCATCTCCCGTCCGCTGGCCTTCTATCACCGGCTCGACCGGCAGGCGCGCTCGAAGCGCGTCGACGAACTGCTTGACATGGTCCGCCTGCCGCGGGCGTTGCGCTACCGTCGCCCGTCGGAGCTCTCGGGCGGCCAGAAGCAGCGGGTGAACTTCGCGCGCGCCCTGGCGGCCGGGCCCAAGCTCATCATCTGCGACGAAATCACCTCGGCGCTCGACACGGTAGTGGCGGCCGCCGTGATCGAACTGCTCAAGGACCTGCAGCGCGAGTTGGGGCTTTCCTACATTTTCATCAGCCACGACCTCTCGGTCGTCGAAGCGATCTGCGACGAGATCATGGTCATGTACAATGGCGAGCGGGTGGAGCAGATTACGCCCGACAAATTGAAGGCGCCCACCCACCCCTATTCGAAGCTTCTGTTCTCCTCAGTGCCGAAGCTCGATCCGACATGGCTCGATGGCCTCGTCCGAGACCCCGAGCTGGTCAGCCAGTACGGCCATCGCTGACTAAAAGGGAAAGAGGCGGGGCAGCGGCATATGCGCCGTGACGGTGGGAGACCTCAGCACCGGGAAGCTGAAACACCTGTCAATGCCGATATCCATGTGGTGAGCCGCTCATGAAGCTCGATGTCAATTCGATCGAGTTCCATGAACTGCCCAGGAATAGAGGTGTTGGGAGCCGCCGTCAGGCTCCGCCGTCATCCGTGACGCGGAACTCTCCCGACGCTACAATTGCGAGCAGAGCCGGTAGGCCTCGTAGATCGACGAGTAGATGTCCCGGCTGGCAACCGCGTCTCCAATGCGGTGCAAGACAAACGATCCAGCGGCTTGGGCATTATCAGCTTCCTTTGTCCCCGCTCCGGTCATGAGTGCTATGTCGGTGACGCCGTCGTTGGCTGAGCGCGCACGCAACTCCTGGTAGGTATCCTCCATGGGCGCGGTGCCGCGCTCGACAATGAGTTGGGCTGCGGGCACTTCCGTTTCCGCACCGGTGAGTTCGTGCCGGAACGTGGCGGCGATTCCGTTGCCTTGGCGTGCTGCCTTGACCAGGCGCACGTCGCTGATGACGCGGATGCCGCGTTCCGCGGCACGTTTGCGAAAACTCACCCTGTCCGGATAAGGCGTCTCGATCGCCAGGGTGTCGTCCGCTATGGCCAGGCTGACCAAGCGTCCCAGACGGGCAAGATGCAGAGCACAGGAAATTGCGGCCTGGCGTCCGGTCTCATCGTAGATGAGCACATCGTCCTTCGCCGGCACCACCCCGGTCAAAACGTCCCAGACGCTGTGGCAATGTTCAGCGCCCTCCAGCCACTCCATGTCGGGAACGCCGCCGGTGGCGATGATGACCGCATCCGGTTTATCGGCGAGGACCACTTCTGCGTCCGCATAGATGTTGAGACGAACTTGCACACCAAGGCGAGCGAGTTCGCCGGTACGCCAGTCGACTATGCCGATGAGATCCTTGCGGTCGGACGCGGAGGCCGCGACGAGCACCTGTCCGCCAAGCCGTGCTCCGGCTTCAAGCAGGGTCACTTTGTGTCCGCGCTCGGCGGCGACCCGTGCCGCTTCCATCCCACCCGGGCCACCGCCGACCACGACCACCCGTTTCGGCGTTTCTGCACGGTCGATGATGTGGTTGATGATCGTCTCATGGCCGCTGGCCGGGTTGTGGATGCACTGCACCTTCTTGTACAGGCAATAGGATGCGCCGACACACGGGCGGATGCGTTCTTCTTCTCCGCGCATCACCTTGTTGACGATATGGGGGTCGGCAATATGCGCCCGGGTCATGCCAACCAGGTCGACAAGGTTTTCGCGGATGGCATGTCGAGCCGTGGCTACATCCCGGATTGCCGCAGCGTGGATGACGGGCAGTTTGGTTTCCCGCTTGAACCTGCCGACCTGAGGCAAAAACGGGGCGCTCGGGCTAAACATGCCGGGCATGTTCTGCTCGGCCAAAGATAATTCGGTGTCCATGCGGCCGAAGATGCAGTTGAAGAAGTCAATGTGGCCTTCCCGCTCGAATAGCCGAGCGAAATCAAGGCATTCCTCGAAGTCCGGTCCGTCTTCGGCCGCCTCGTCGATTACGAAGCGGATACCCACGGCGAAGTCGTCGCCGACTGCGCGGCGGATCGCCTCGTGAACCATCAAGCCGAAGCGGGCCCGGTTTTCCAGCGAGCCGCCGTAGGCATCCGTGCGCTTATTGGTTCTGCGCGACAGGAATTGGCCGATCAGATGGCCGCCGGTAACGGTTTCGATGCCGTCCAGACCTCCGTCACGGCAGCGCTTGGCGGCGCTGGCGTAATCCTCGATGATCCTGTCGATGTCGGCGCCGTCCATCTCCTTCGGGAAGTTGCGGTTTCGCGGCTCGCGAATGCGTGACGGTGCCACCGGCGCGAGCCAGTTCCCGGCATAGGCGGTGGCGCGCCGCCCAAGATGTGAGACCTGGCACATGACGGCGGCGCCATGGCGATGGATTCGCTGCGACATTAACTGGAGATGAGGGACGATGCGATCGGTCGAAAGGTCCAGCTGACCGCCGCCCCAACTGGAGTCGGGCGAGGTCATGGCCGAGCCGCCCGCCATGGTCATCGCCAGGCCGCCGCGCGCCTTTTCCTCATGGTAGCGCTGATAGCGCTCGAGTGGCAGGCCGCCATCGTCCAGCATCGAGGCGTGACTGGTGCTGACGACACGATTGCGCAGCGTCAGACCCTTGAGCCGAAACGGTTGAAGCAGAGGATCGCCGGATGTGCCGGCTGCTGGAGATGCCGCTGTGTTCACGTCGTGCCCCTCCCATTCATGACGGTTATAGTCCGTCATTTGTGAGGCCGGAGAAAGCTTGAAAATTGTTAGGGTGGCTATACGCTGGGCGTATGGCCGGTTTCGCAAAACTCATCCCTTCCGCGCGCGGATTGCTCGTTTTCGAAGCTGCTGTCCGCTCCGGCAGTTTCACCGCCGCCGCGCGCGAATTCAATGTCACGCAACCATCGGTCAGCCGCAGCATCGCCCAGCTTGAGGCCGATTTTGGGGTCGCGCTTTTCACGCGCAGTCCAGCGGGATTGGCCCCGACCGCAGAAGGGCGTGCGCTCTATTCGGCCGTGCGGGAGGGATTTGACGGCATCGACGAGGTGATCCGGAGAATCAAGCAGAGCGGTGCTGCAAAGCCGGTGGTCACCCTCTCTCTTTCTAGTTCTCTGGCAACATATTGGTTCGTTCCCAGGTTAGGAGCTTTCAATACGAGGTTTCCTGATGTGGACCTGAGGTTCGAACTGATCGCAGGCGTTCTGAGAGGTCCCGCCGAGAATGTCGACCTTGCCACGAGGATCCTGTCGGACGACGACACCCACTATCACCGCTGGGCGTTCTCGCCGGAAATCATTGTTCCGGTATGCAGCCCATCCTATTTGTCAGCCCACGGTCGGTTGATGCATGCCGGGACTGGGGAGGGCCATGTCCTGCTGCATCTCACGGACGCCAAGGAGCAGTGGCTGGACGCTTGGGGCAACGTGGCCAACCGCAAGACCAGAAGGGCAAAGTGGCTCGAATTCTCGGACTACGCGGTCGTGCTTCAGGCCGCGATGAATGGGGAAGGCGTGGCGCTCGGCTGGCTCAGCAACGTCTCAAGGGCGTTGCTTCAGGGAACCCTTGTCCCAGCTTCGGACCGGCAGATCAACACGGGCCGGATCCATCAGCTGATTGCACCGCGCTCACGGCCGGTACGACCGATCGTTTCTGACATCCGCGCCTGGATGATCGCCGAGATGCAAGCCGAATTAAAAGCACTGCACCCGATTTTGCGGACTGACATCTTGTAGCGAGGCGACAAATGCAGTGCGGCACGGCAGCCGCTGACTACATCGGAAACAGGCTGGGCAGCGGCATGTGCGCCTTGACGATCGGAGACTTCAACACCACGAAGCTGAAATACTTGTCGATACCGATATCCATATCGGTCAGCCGCTCCATGATCGTCTGGTACTCGCCGATGCCGGCGGTCACGAATTTAATCAGGTAGTCGTAGCCGCCCGAGACGAGATGGCATTCGATGACCTGGTCGATCTTCTCCACCACGGCGAGAAAGCGGGCGAAGTCCACCTGGCGATGGTTCCTCAGGGTGACCTCAGTGAACACGGTCAGCATCTGGCCGAGTTTGCCGATATTGATCTGCGCGGAATAGCCTTCGATATAGCCTTCCGACTGAAGTTTCTTGACCCGCATCAGGCACGGGCTCGGCGACAGATGCACCAACTCGGCCAGCTCTACATTGGTGACGCGGCCGTTCTTCTGCAGTTCGTGCAGAATCTTGATGTCGATCCGATCCAGTTTCATGGCCGTCTCCGAACAACGCAAGCCACAGCACAAAATGCTGCCGTGTCAACAACCATCGACACTACCACAGCCCGTATGCCTGTCCATCCGAACGAACACTGCTTTGAAACGCAGGGACTTCCGATTTCCACGGGCTCGTCGGAATAAAATTCTGCTTCGCCTTCAACTGCAGCAGCGGCTGCCTGCGCAACGCGATAGATTGAAACGTCAAATGAGAGAGGATCATGCGCGCGCCGCTGCAGCAAATCGAGACATCCGGCGAACTGCCGCAATCCGCGGACGCGGTGGTAATCGGCGGCGGTATTGTTGGCGTCTTTGCGGCTTATTACCTGGCGGGGCGCGGCATGAAGGTTGCCCTCATCGAAAAGGGGCGCATCGGCGCCGAGCAGTCCTCCCGGAACTGGGGATGGTGCCGCCAGCAGAATCGCGACGCCCGCGAACTGCCGATGGCGACACGAAGCCTCGATTTGTGGGAGCGTTTTGCGGCAAACACCGGGGAGGACACCGGCTTTCGCCGCTGCGGCCTGCTCTACCTCAGCAATGACGAGGCGGAACTGGCCGGGTGGGCGCGCTGGCGCGACTTTGCCAGAACGGCTGGCGTCACGACGCAAATGCTCGACGGCGCCGAGGCCAGCGAGCGGGGCGGCGCCACGGGCCGGACGTGGAAGGGCGGCGTCTTCTCGCCGACCGACGGCACCGCCGATCCGTCGCGAGCCGCGCCCGCGGTCGCTCGTGCCATCCTGAAGCTCGCAGGCACGGTGCACCAGAATTGCGCCGCACGCGGCATCGAGACCGAGGGCGGACGCCTGAGCGCCGTGGTCACCGAAAAAGGGACGATCCGCACGAAGGTGGCGGTCCTGGCTGGCGGCGCCTGGGCCTCGTCCTTTTGCCATCAGTTCGGCTTCCGCTTCCCGCAGGCCTCGGTCCGCTCCTCCATCCTGTCCGTGTCGCCCGGGGCGGAGGGCCTTCCGGATGCGCTGCACACGGCACGGATCTCGGTTACACGTCGCGGCAACGGCGGCTTTACGCTCGCCATAAGCGGTCGCGGACGCGTGGATGTCACGCCGCAGCAACTGCGCTTTTCGTCGCAGTTCGTGCCGATGTTCCTGAAGCGGTGGCGCAGCCTCGCGCCCGGCGGCCTGCAGGGTGTGCGTTCTGGGCACGAAACGCTTCAGCTTTGGCGGCTCGACCAACCGACACCGATGGAGCGCATGCGCATTCTCGATCCGGCCCCGGACCAGGCGACCATCCGCCTGACCCATGCCCGTGCGCTTGAGTTGTTGCCGGCGCTGCGCAAGACGACGATCAGCGCGGCCTGGGCCGGCTACATCGACAGCACGCCGGACGGCGTGCCCGCCATCGGCGAGATCCCTACCCTTCCGGGTTTCTTCCTGGCTGCCGGATTTTCGGGGCACGGCTTCGGCATCGGGCCTGGCGCTGGACACCTCGTCGCCGATCTGGTGGCCGGATCGGAACCGACCGTCGATGCGACACCCTACGATCCGCGCCGCTTCGACGCTTCGGCTTGGGGCAAGGTCGCCGACTTCTGATAGGCGATTCATGCCCGTCCCCAACGCCGTGGCTTTAGCAATCGCATCAGCTTTCCCGAAGAAAGGCGCCGACCGGCGTTGGTCGGACAGGCGCCTGCCCGCGAAACCGGCCAACGGCACCAGGCGTGCAGCCGGTCTGCGCCGCGATGAGTTCGACGGCGGCCAACTGACAATAGCGTCCCTGGCATCGCCCCATGCCGACGCGCGACAGCGATTTCACCCTATTTGCTTCGCCGCCGCCGAAATCCACACTTTCGCGTACATCTCCGGCGGTCACGTTCTCGCAACGGCAGACGATCGCGTCGTCGGGGAGTGCCCGCATCATCGCAGCAGGCCATGGAAAGGCGGAGGCCAGGCCGCAGGCAAAGCGCTCGAGCCGCGCAAGCTTGTGCAGGTCGGCGCTGGCGGAAGGCGCCGGGCGTCCTAGATCGGCAAGGCAGGCGGCCGCGGCAAGGCATCCAGCGATTTCCGCGCCGTCCGCCCCGAGGAGACGGACCCCATCGCCGGCTAGATAGACCCCATTGCCGGCCCGACCCATCCCATCGATCTTTGGCAGCCATTGCCGCCACTGTTCGTCATAGGTGAAGGCGCATCCTGCCAGGTCGGCGAGATGCGTCTCGGCCCGCAAATGCCAGCCAATGCCCACCATGTCGCATGAGGTTGCGCGCTGCCTTCCGCCAGCGTCGCGCCAGCGCACCGCCGCCACGCCCGACCCGTCGGTCTCGATCCGTTCGAGCGTCACGCCCGCATGATAACGGCCACCAAGCCGCGCTCGCATAACCAAGCCGCGCAACGCGACGACTGGCCGAGCGGCAAGCTCCCACAGCCCTCGTAGTTGCTGGCGCCAGGGAGAGGTGTCGAGCACCGCCGGCACATGGGCGCCGGCTTTGACGAGTTGGGCGCCAACCAGGGTCAGCAAAGGCCCGGATCCCATCAGGACGATCCGCTGCCCGAGTGCCACGCCCTGTGCCTTCAGCGCGATCTGCGCCGCGCCAAGGCTGTAGACGCCGGCGCTCTGCCAGCCGGGGACGGGAGCGACGCGGTCGGATGCGCCAGTGGCAAGGATCAGGCGGTCATAGAAGATCACCTGGACGCCGCTCTCCCCCAGAACATGAAGACGACCCTCGTGCACGGCAATGACCGAGCTGCGCGCGTAATGGGTGAGCCGCCCCTCTGCGGCCAGCTGGTCGAAGAGCGAATGTAGCGCGTGCGCCTTCTGCGCCTCCGACCCGTAGAGCTGCTGCGAGGGGCGGGTAAACCCGGCAGGCGGGCGACGATAGATCTGCCCGCCCGCGCGCTGCCCCTCGTCGATCACGATCGGATGAAGGCCAGCATCAACCAGCGTCGCCGCAGCCCTTATACCGGCGGGGCCTGCACCCACGATCACGATCCGCGGCGAGGCAAGATCGCTCACGGCCAGTTCTCCGGCGGTGTCGTGCGCAGCCGCATGCCCTCGACAATCAGGGTTGTGCACGCGCGCAGACGCGGTCCCTCCTCTTGCCAAACCCAGCAGTCCTGGCAGGCGCCCATCAGGCAGAAACCGGCGCGCGGCTCCGATCCGAACTCGGAGTTCCGCAAGGCGTGTCCTGATGCCAGCATGGCGGTCAGCACGGTGTCGCCCGCGAGCGCGCCGCGCATCTCACCGGCGAGAAGGAAATGCACCTCTGCCCGGTCGCGCTCCGCCAGCCGGACGATACGGCCGGGCGTGATCATTCCGCGGCCTCTCGCACCGGGCAAGGACGCGGCAGTTCGGGGAAGCGTTCGCAGACCGCATCGAAGGCCGCCTGAACGCCCTCCGGCCCGGCGCGTCCCTTCATGCGCCGGAAGATTTCTGTCTTGGCGAAGAACCGCCAATGGATCGGCAAGGCATCCAACAGGGCGTGGAGCCGATCATAGGAGGCCGGCGTCCACTGTGCTTCGTAGCCGTCGCGCTCCGGACCGAAATGGAAATGGCCGGCAGGGGGCCCGTGCCGTGCGCGCTGCTGCGTCGTCGCCTGCTCGTCGACCTCGCCGCCGCGCAGGACGACGCCGTAATCGCGCTCGGCCGCTGCCGCCGAGACATAGCCGCGCCGCACGTCCCGCGCCACCCGCCACGGCTCGCGCTGATACGGATCGCCACGCCCACCGCCCCCAGCGGAGCGGATCTCGAGCATGTCCCCTGGCTGCAGGACCGCTGTGTCGATATTGCCCAGCCGCCGCTCGTGCTCGGTCCCGGGATTGACGATCATGTCCGACAGGCCGGCTGCCCTGCCGCCCAGCACGCCCCAGGGACGGAAGAAGCTGCGGTCGCGGTTGCGTGCTGTAATCCTGGAGTCGGGGGCGAAGACGCGGAAGGCCATTTCGGTCGCCAGCCCGCCGCGCCAGCGGCCCGCACCGCCGCTGTCCCTGGCGAGCCCGTATTTCACGAATTCGACCGGGGTTTCGGTTTCGGTGATCTCGATCGGCGTGTTCTTGAGATAGGCGGCATCCGCGCCCGATCCGTTTGTCCCATCGCGATGCGGCATCGCCCCGCCGCCACCCACCACGGGGTTCACCGCCGCGATGACGGTCCGGCTGGTGCGCTCATCCGTGGTCATGACGTTGACGATGCAGTTGTTGCCGGCCGGTGCTGCGGGCAGCCGCTCTGGCACGGCCTGCGAGAAAGCGCCGAAGATAACCGAGCGTAGCCGGGCGCAGGTAAGCGAGCGCATGCCCACGGCGGCCGGGTGGACCGGATTGAGCACCGAACCCAGGGGCGTGATGCAAGTAAACGGCCGGGTGAGACCCGTGTTGAGCAGGATCTTCGGGTTCAGCGTGTAGAGCACATAGTAGACGCCTACCAGCAGCATGGTGTGGCGCGGATCGCCGCCCGAGGGCACGTTGAGCGAGGAGCCGAGCTGCGGATCGGAGCCGGTGAAGTCGAGCACCGCCTCGTCGCCCCTGATCGTCAGCGTCAGCTTCAGCCGGCAAGGATTGGCTTCGACCGAATCCTCGTCGGCATAGTCGGCGAACTCCCATGTGCCGTCGGGCATGGAGCGGAGCACGTCACGCGCCTGCGCCTCCGCCTGATCGAGAAGCGCGGCGACGCCTTCGACGAAGCCGGCCCTGCCGAACTTCTTCACCATCGCCTGGATCTTGCGCTCGCCGGTGTTGAGTGCGCCGACCAGCGCCTTGATGTCGCCGATGTTGAGGTCGGGCTTGCGCACATTGGTGCTCATGATGCGCAGGATGGTTTCGTCGAAGACGCCCTCCTTCACCAGCTTCATGGGCGGAAAGCGGATGCCTTCCTGGTGGATTTCGGTCAGCGCCCGGCTGAGCGAGGCCGGCACCGCCCCGCCCATGTCGGTGTTGTGGATGTGCCCGCCGGTCCAGGCGACGATCTCCCCGTCGACGAAGACCGGCTTCCACAGATGCGTGTCGGGCGCATGCGTGGCGACGTGGCCGGAATAGGGATCGTTGGTGAAGGCAACATCTCCCGGCCGGTAGTCGCTGACCATCGCGATCGCGCGGTGGTACGAAAGCCCCGGATACCAGGTGGCACCGAGTTCCATCGGCACAGCGAAGGTCGCGCCCGTGGTGTCCATCAGCATCACCGTGAAGTCCTGCGTCTCCTTGACGAAGGCGGAGTGCGCGGTGCGGTGGAGCGTGTGGGCCATGTTTTCGGCCGCCGCGCGGGCATGGTTCGCCAGAACCTGCAGGTTTGTGCGGTCAAACATGGCGTCACTCCGGGAAGGTCAGCAGAAGGTTGAGATGGCGGTCGACCCGTGCCTGCGCTCCCGCGGGGATTGCAAACGTTGTATCTTCCTGAACGACCACGGCAGGCCCATGGAACGTGCTGCCAGGCACGAGGGTCTGCCGGTCGTGAAGGTCGACGGTCTCGACGCCGAGGCCCGTATAGACCGCGAGCCGTCGTGCCGGATTGGCCGGGGCGTCGACCGCATCGGTTTGCGGAAAGGAAAGTTTCGGCCCCGCGCCTATGGCGGACAGCCGGATGTTCACAAGCTCAATGTCGCCGTCCGGATCGTGAAAATCGTAGAGCTGCTGATGGGTGAGGTGAAAAGCCTGCACGATGGCGGCCATATCGCCATCCGCCAGCCATTGCGGCGAAAGGACGACTTCGATCTCATAGCTCTGCCCGACATAGCGCATGTCACAGAAGAGATTGAGTTCCGCGGCCGCATTATGCCCCTGCGCTGCGAGCCAATGACGGCCCTCGCCCGCAAGCGCGTCGAAGGCCTCGCGAATTGCCGGCAGCGACGCGTCCGATAACGGGCTGAAGACGGTCCGGATGAAATCTCCGCGCAGATCCGCCACCAGCCCACCCAGGGCCGACACCACGCCGGGGCGGCGCGGCGCGATGACGCGTTTCATACCAAGTTCGCGGGCAAGGAAGGCGCCGAGCATCGGGCCGCCGCCGCCGAACGGCATGAGCGTGAATTCGCGCAGGTCCACGCCGGCGCGCGAGGCGAGTTTCTCGACCTCGACGAACATTTCCGACACCGCGATGTCCAGGATCGCCTGGGCCGTCTGCTCCACCGGGCGGCCGAGCCGGGCGGCAAGGTCACCGACCGTGCGATACGCCAGCCGGGTATCGATGCGAAGCTGTCCATAGGCCATCTCGCTGTGACCGAGCCAACCGCACACCACCATGGCGTCCGTCACTGTCGCCCGCTCGCCGCCCCGGCCATAGCATGCCGGCCCAGGTGTCGATCCAGCCGATTCCGGCCCGACGCGCAGCACACCCTGGGCGTCGACACAGGCGATAGAGCCGCCGCCGATGCCGATCGAGCTCACCGACACGGAGGGGATATGGAGCGGGAATTCGCCAATCAGCTCGCCGGTGCCGAATTGCGCCTTGCCGCCGATGATGAGCGCGAAGTCGGCCGAGGTCCCGCCGATGTCGAGGGTAAGAACCTTGTCCTCGCCAGCCTGGCGCGCCAGCCACGAGGCGCCGATCACTCCTGACGCCGTCCCCGACAAGAGCATGTTCACGCAGGCGCGCTTGCCTTCCGCAGCGTTCATCAGCCCGCCGTTCGACTTCGTCAGCATCGGGCGCGCCGGTACACCGCGGCTCTTCAGCCGCTCTTCCAGCGCGGTCAGATAGCCCGAGACGCGCGGATGGACATAGCCATTGAGAATGGCGGTCGAGCTGCGCTCGTATTCGCGGATGACAGGCCAGACCTCGGCAGAGGTGAAGACGAACAGGTCGGGCGCAAGGCGCGTGATCGCCGCCTTGACGGCAGCTTCCTGCGCAGCATTGCGCCAAGCATGAAGGAAGGAGATGATGATCCCTTGCGCGCCGTTCGATTTCGCCGCAGCGACCGCGCTTTCCACCGCCGCCATGTCCGGCGCTCTGGTCTCGCTCCCGTCGGCGCGCATGCGAGCTGGAATGCCGAAGACCATGTCACGCGAGATCAGCGGATCCGGCCGCGAGCAGAACAGCGAATACATGTCCGGCATGCGAAGCCGCGCCAATTCGATGACATCCTCGAATCCGGCATTGGTGAAGAGCGCGAGCGGCGCGCCCTTGCGCTGGATGATCGTGTTGATACCGACGGTCGTGCCATGCACGAAGCGCGTCATACGGACTGGATCGAAGCCTTCGCGCTCGGCCAGAAGGGCAAGACCCGTCATCAGTTCGGCGCCGGGATCCTCCGGCGTCGTCAGCACCTTCAGCGAAGCGACGCGTCCGGAGTTTACTTCGAGCGCGCAAAAATCGATGAATGTTCCGCCAATATCGACGCCGACCTTCCAGTCAGCCTCTTTCAGCGCCTCATTCGCCGTGATCGTACCGTCCATGATGCGTCCCTTCCTGTCCGCGGACCAGGACTGGCACGAGCGGACGG
This sequence comes from Mesorhizobium sp. B2-4-12, assembly GCF_006441575.1. Classification (NCBI taxonomy): domain Bacteria; kingdom Pseudomonadati; phylum Pseudomonadota; class Alphaproteobacteria; order Hyphomicrobiales; family Phyllobacteriaceae; genus Mesorhizobium; species Mesorhizobium sp. B2-4-12. The sequence continues at coordinate 6,067 of NZ_VFVC01000029.1, read as the reverse complement.
TCAGGGTCCAAGATGGATGACGAGCAAAGATATAAGCCTTGCTTATGCTTCGGCGCGATGTTCGCCGAGGACGGCCGAACAGGCAGCACGGATTTCGTCGCGCATCATCTCGTCGGCCCGCGACAGCCCCCGTGTGCGCGAGGTGAGCAACGCGATCGGAAATTCCGGCCCTTCGACCAGCGGCCTGACGGCAAGCCCGGCAAACTGGTGCCATGGCAGCAGCGCGTCGACCAAGGCGATGCCGAGACCGGCCTGGACGAAGCCGACCGCGGAAATGGAGACGTCGATCTCGAGCGACGGCGAGAGCGTGACGCCCTGCGCGCGGCCGGCGTGGGCCAGTTCGTCAGCGGGACGGGTGTTTCCGCGATAGGATATCAACTCCTCCCCGACGAGATCAGCGAGAACCAGCTCGGTTTTCCTTGCCAACGCATGTCCAGTGGGCAGCAGGCAAGCGAAGCCTACGCTTCCGATCACTTCGGCCTCGATGTCGGGAGGCAGGCGGTCGTCCATGGCCACGCCGAGGCTGGCATCGCCGGCGCGCAGCATGTCGACGATCGCGGCGATTGGCGCCATATGGGAACGCAGCAGAATATCGGGATGCTGCGCCCGGAATTTGGTAAATGCGCGCGGCAATATCGCCATCGCCGGCGGCGGCGAGGCCGCGACCCTCACCAACCCGGTCCGGCCGAGACGCAGGTCGGTGGTCTTGCGGCGCAAACCCTCCAGCCCCGCCGATAGCCTTTCGGCATCGGCGAAGATCTCGAGCGCCTCCGGCGTCGGACGCAGCCGGCCCTTGACACGTTCGAACAGCGTGAAGCCGAGTTCGTCCTCAGTGTGGAGCAGGATTTGGCTGAGCGCAGGCTGGGAGATGTTCAGCATCCGCGCCGCGGCGGTCACAGTGCCCGCCCGCATGATTGAGATAAACACTTCGAGCTGCCGCGCCCGCATTGCCACTCCATAGGTAAAACTTATGGCTCTTGTCCAAACCCATCTTTGACGCAATGCCGCCGGGCGGACAAGATCGGCATGTTCAAGGATATCCGCTCTGGGCTAAATCAGGATGAAGTTTGGTTAAGTCGTCATCCTGATTTAGCTCTTCGTTGGAGCAGATCTTTTCCGAAAACCGGTTCCCACTTTCGGAATCATGCTCTGAGAAACGACTATGGATGTGATCGTGCTGGGCGGCGGATTGATGGGGACGGCTTCGGCCTATTTCCTTGCCAGGCGCGGCGCGCGCGTGACGTTGATCGAGCGCAATCGGATCGGCACGGGGGCAACCGTCGCTTCCTTCGGCAATATCCGGCGCACCGGGCGCCATCTGTCCCAGCTTCCGCTGGCCCACCGCTCGCTCAGTCTGTGGGGCGAGGCCGAGAAAATGCTCGGCCGCGACGTGGAATTCCGCGCCACCGGCCATGTCCGGCTGATCTTCGATGAAGGCGGTCTCGCCGACATGCGCGCCTATGCTCAAGCCGCGCGGCCCTGGGGGCTTGAACTGGAAGAACTTGGTCCGCGCGAAATTCGTGCCCGTTTTCGCGGACTCGGTCCCGACGCGATCGCGGCCTCGTTCTCGCCCCGCGACGGCAGCGGCAACCCGCGGCTGATTGCGCCAGCCTTTGCCGAGGCTGCGCGCAAGCTGGGCGCGGAAATTGTCGAGGGAGCTGAAGTCCAGACGATCAAGCATACGGATTCCGGCTTCCTTGTCGCCACTGGAAAGGGCACGTTCGCCGCCGAGTGCCTGCTCAACAGTGCCGGCGCATGGGGCGCGCGCATCGCTGCGCAGTTCGATGAAGAGGTGCCGCTCGACGCCCGTGGCCCGCAGATGGGCGTGACCGAGCCGCTGCCGCATCGGATCCTGCCGGTAGTCGGCATCTGGACGCGCGACAAGGACCATGGCGCCTATCTGCGCCAGGTCGAGCGAGGCAACATCGTCTTCGGGGGCGCGGCCGAAAGGGTGACTGTGGACCTCGATCCTGGCCATGCGGTCGCCGATCCGATGCGACTTCCGGTGCAGTTGCGTGCTGTCGCGCGGCTGCTGCCGGCGATCACGCGGGTTGCAGTCATCCGCACCTGGTCCGGATGCGAAGGCTATGTGCGAGACATGCTGCCGGTCATGGGACGCTCGGCGACGACGCCAGGGTTGTTTCACGCTTTCGGCTTCAGCGGACACGGCTTCCAACTCGGCCCCGGCGTTGGTGACGCCATGGCCGAACTGATCGTGACCGACCGTTGCGAGATACCGATCGACGATTTCAGAATCAATCGCTTCAGCCGCGCAGCCTAATGAAGCGAACCGACCAGGGTTGGCCTCCCCGAAGCAATTAGCAATGGTCTTTTTTAGGAAACACCAGAGCTTACCGCAACGGGCGATATGAGGCGCGCAAAGCCGCCATTCGCTAGAAGATAAAGGCGATCGGCGAGTGGCGGACCGGCTTCTTGAATCGACTTTGGCGAACTATCCCGTAAGCAATTGATAAATAACGATAATGGTGGGCCCGGAGGACGTGTTCAAACTTTTGATTTAATTGAGTTTTTCGTGGGCCGTTTTCAAAACTCCTCCCGCACTACTCCGCATGGTTCCGTAGGCATCGTACAGCCAAATCCAGCCGAGATCGCGGCGATAACTTCGCATTTGTCCCCGCGCAGCCAACATTGATTTGCGCCGGATCAATTTCGCAGAGCTGCCGTAGGGTACAAACTAGTTCCTTCGACGAATTGACAGGTCGGTGACCGACTTGGGAAACACTCGTGGCCCGGACATATCCGCGAGCAAGGCCAAGCAGACAGGCAAAAGGGAAAGTTGCGAAAGCGGGAGGACAGCATGAAAGGAGACTCAGCTGGCCATCATGAAGGCCGCGTCCGGGCGGCGATCAATTCCGACGCGGCAGCAAAATCAGCATTGGTCGCCTCGTGGCAACGGTCGTCGAGACTGCATCGGCTTGATCCAGCCGAACGGAAGTCGCCCAATCGGCTAACAGATGCCGAGCTTAGAACAGCTAGGCAGAGGATCGAGCCACTGCAAATGGCGGCGCAGTCCAGCCTCGACAGGCTCTATCTTGCGGTGGGCGGGGTTGGCTGCTGCGTGCTGCTGGCCGACCGCGATGGGGTGCCGGTGGATCGCCGCGGAGCTGATTGCGACGATGAGACCTTCAAGAGTTGGGGGCTTTGGCCAGGTTCGATCTGGAGCGAGGAGAGCGAAGGCACCAATGGCATCGGAACCTGCCTAGCAGAGCGTCGTGCGCTGACGATCCATCGCGATCAGCATTTCTATGCGCGCAACACGTTACTGAGCTGCACGACAGCACCGGTCTACGATCACGAAGGCAATTTGGCAGCGGCGCTCGACGTTTCGTCCTGTCGCGCCGATCTCACCGAGGGATTCACAAACCTGATCTCGATCGCCGTCGCGGACGCCGCCCGAAGAATCGAGACGGAAAACTTTCGCCAAGCATTCCCGCGTGCTCGTGTGCTTCTCCTTCCGGAAGCGAGTAGTGGGCTCGGCGGGCTGATCGCGGTCGACTCCGACGATCTCGTGGTCGGAGCGACGCGGTCGGCACGGATCGCGCTGGGCATCTCCCAGGAATCGCTGACAAGAAGCCTACCCGCCATCGATGTATTGAGCGGTGCCGAAGGAGTAGAAGGAAGCCTCGGCAGCGCCGAGCGCGCTGCGCTTCAGAGAGCCCTGGCGCGAACCTCGGGCAATATTTCAGCGGCCGCCGAGGCGCTCGGAATCAGCCGGGCAACGCTGCATCGCAAGTTGAAACGTTTCGAATTGCGGCGCGCCCACTAGGTTTGGCAGCCCAACTGTCTCAGTTTTGCGACACTCGCACGAAAGATCAGGTTTCAACGGCCTGACAATCAGCCCACACACAAGCATATGTCCTGCCACGCGCCGCATCCCGCGGCGTCAGCTTTGGGAGGAAGATGTGAACAAGGTTGAATTCTCGCGCTCGGTCAAGATGCCCTTCGACAAACGTTATGGAAATTTCATTGGCGGCAAATGGGCAGAGCCGCGCTCCGGCCACTATTTCGAAAACTTCTCGCCGGTAAATGGTCAGTTGCTATGCGAAGTCGCGCGCTCGGACGCTCAGGACATTGAGGCCGCCCTCGACGCGGCGCACGCGGCCAAGGACGCCTGGGCGCGCACCAGCGTGGCCGAGCGGTCGCTCATCCTCAACCGCATCGCCGATCGCATGGAGGAGAACCTCGATCTGCTGGCGTGCGCCGAAACTTGGGATAACGGCAAGCCGATCCGCGAAACCACCGCGGCCGACCTGCCGCTTGCCATTGACCATTTCCGCTATTTCGCCGGCGCCCTGCGCGGCCAGGAAGGCAGCCTTTCCCAGATCGACGACGACACCGTTGCCTACCACTTCCATGAGCCGCTCGGCGTGGTTGGTCAGATCATCCCGTGGAACTTTCCGCTGCTGATGGCATGCTGGAAGCTTGCCCCCGCGCTTGCGGCCGGCAATTGCGTCGTGCTGAAGCCTGCCGAGCAGACGCCAGCCGCCATCTTGCTCTGGGCCGATCTTGTCGGCGACCTGCTGCCGGCGGGCGTGCTCAACATCGTCAACGGCTTCGGCCTCGAGGCCGGCAAGCCGCTCGCGTCCTCGCCGCGTATTGCCAAGATCGCGTTTACCGGCGAGACCACGACGGGCAGGCTTATCATGCAGTATGCCAGCCAGAACCTCATTCCCGTCACGCTCGAACTGGGCGGGAAGTCGCCCAACATCTTCTTCAAGGATGTCGTCGCCGAGGACGACGATTTCTTCGACAAGGCGATCGAGGGCTTCGTCATGTTCGCGCTGAACCAGGGCGAGGTCTGTACCTGCCCGAGCCGCGCCCTCATCCATGAATCGATCTATGACAGGTTCATGGAGCGTGCTCTCAAGCGCGTCGAGGCGATCGTGCAGGGCGATCCGCTCGACCCGGCCACGATGATAGGGGCGCAGGCCTCGTCCGAGCAGTTGGAAAAGATCCTGTCCTACATCGACATCGGCCGCCAGGAAGGCGCCGAGGTGCTGGCAGGCGGCGCGCGCAATGTCCTGCCTGGCGATCTGGCGGGCGGCTATTACGTCAAGCCCACCGTGTTCAAGGGCCACAACAAGATGCGCATCTTCCAGGAGGAGATCTTTGGGCCGGTGGTCTCGGTGACGACCTTCAAGGACGACGATGACGCGCTGTCGATCGCCAACGACACGCTCTACGGCCTCGGCGCCGGCATCTGGACGCGCGACGGCAACCGGGCCTACCGCTTCGGCCGGGCGATCCAGGCGGGCCGCGTCTGGACCAATTGCTACCACGCCTATCCGGCGCACGCTGCGTTCGGTGGCTACAAGCAGTCCGGCATCGGCCGCGAGACGCACAAGATGATGCTCGACCACTATCAGCAGACCAAGAACATGCTGGTCAGCTACAGCCCGAAGAAGCTCGGCTTCTTCTGATACCCTCCGAGATACACTGAACAGAGGGCGCGGCTTGCCGCGCCCTCTCGCCAAACATCAGGGACGAGATCGTGGACAAGATGTCGCTGGGCAAAGTGTCCGCCACGCCGGAGGCCGAGGCGCTGCTTGCCGAGATCATCGCCGATCACGGCCCGGTGCTGCTTCACCAGTCCGGCGGCTGCTGTGACGGGTCTTCGCCGATGTGCTATCCGCGCGGCGATTTCATCATCGGCGACAATGATGTCAGGCTGGGCGAAATCGGCGACACGCCGGTCTATATCAGCGCCTCACAGTATCAGGCATGGAAGCACACCGATCTCATCATCGACGTCGTACCCGGTCGCGGCGGAATGTTCTCGCTTGAGAACGGGCGGGAGAAGCGGTTCCTGACGCGGTCGATGATTTGTACGGTTGAGCCAGGAGCCAGCTGATCTGCCGGCCTGCGGGTTTTTCCGGAGCGCCGGCCCCCTGAGGCGACATGTGCCTCCTCCCAGCCAAGCAGGCTGCTCCCTGTTTGTTTCAGCGCAACGAGCAGTCCGGAAGGACGGCGCAAGATGTTCGCTTTCAAACGCGGGCGAGCGGCATGAAACACAAATTCGGCGACGATGCGATGATGGACGAATTCA